>CAZVNO010000042.1:0-7435 GCA_964628715.1 uncultured Gammaproteobacteria bacterium
ATCCAGATTTCTTTCGGCCATGAGCCCTATGAGCTTGCTTGTGATCCAGCCGCCAGCGAGTTTTGCCAAGCGATTACTTTCATTTGGGGGTACTGTTGGTGTTGGGATTTCGTGTTCCAAACTTTTAACCCATTCTGATAATTCTGACATGGTGGCGTCAGTAAATCCTGCCCAGGATTTATCTTCAGAAAGGAGTTTCGCATCACTGTAGGATAAGCCATACTCTTCATGGAATCGTTTCCGGGCAGATTGTGGTAGTTCCGGCAAGGGGTCATTGCCTGCAATTATTGTTGGATGAAATGGTGGAATATCAGGATCAGGGAAATAACGATAGTCGGCGGCATTTTCTTTGACACGCTGTAGGACTGTCTCATTTTTGTTTTCGTCCCAGCCGCGAGTTTGTTGGTGCCATGGCTCACCTTTTTCGAGCAATTCTGTTTGGCGTTTTATTTCAAATTCAATGGCTTTTTCTACTGCCTTAAATGAGTTGATATTTTTTACTTCAACTTTATGATTTAGCTTGTAGTCACCAAGTGGTTTGACAACTCCATCGATAATTTCAAATTTACCCGCCTCTTGCACTGATACATTGGCTTCGCAGCGCATGTGGCCTTTTTCCATGTCAGCATCACTCACGTTTAGGTAGCGGAGGATAGAACGAAGTTCTTGGCAAAATGTTTTTGCTTCGAGTGCGCTTTTGAAATCAGGGTCAGTAACAATTTCGACAAGTGGTGTGCCAGCACGGTTGAAGTCAACCAGTGTCGCTCCAGAAGAATCATGGAGAAGCTTGGCCGTATCTTCTTCCATATGCGCACGGGTAACGCCAATCGGGGCAGTATCTCGAACATTATCATTTAGAGGAAATGATAAAATTAACCTGCCGTGTTCGGCAATTGGTTCATCGTACTGAGAAATTTGGTAGCCTTTTGGTAGGTCTGGGTAGAAGTAGTGTTTTCGGTCGAATTTGGAAAGTTCTCGAATTTGGCAGCCCAGGGCGCGGCCAATTTTTACTGCCCAGGCAATAGCGGTCTTGTTTGGTACTGGTAATGTACCAGGATGAGCAAGGCAAATTGGGCAGATATTAACATTCGGCTCTTTGAGTTCGGGGTCATTTGGGCATGAACAAAACATCTTTGATTTGGTTTTCAATTCAACATGGATTTCCATCCCAATAATTGGTGTGTAGTTTGGCATAGTGATTGCATTGTAGCATTCGTTATCATAGTTGAAAAGACCCCTCATTTGAGGGGTCTTTTTTTACGCTGAAATGTTTGCTACAGGTAAATTTGGCTCATTTTGAACAGGTGTTTTTTTAAGTTCAAGGTAAAGAATTGTATTTGCGACAATTGGGAATGGAACCAGAAATACACGGACGATTGTTGAGAGAATTTCTCCAATAATTGTTATTACTATAGGTACTATCGGGCTGCTCTTTGTAGCCGCGCTTATGAGATCAAATGGTAGACTGATTATGCCTGGAATTATTGATAGGATAATTCCAAAGAAAAGGCCGAGTAAAAGTAATTTCCAAAATATTTCCCACCATCTTCCTTTTACCAGGGCTTTGCTAGCAGAAAGCGCTGCTGTACCTCTTTTGTCATCAAGCACCAAAGTATAATTTGCGAAAGCAAACCATGTACCAAAGATGATTGCGGGCACAACAAGAAGAATCAGTCCGCCAAGTTGGGCGAGTGCGACTAGTAGACTAATTACGATAGATGGCCAGATATATTTAACAGCATTTTTCAACTCTTCTTTTACCGGTTTTGTTTCTGTGCGTTCATAAATCTGTGCGGCTGATCTCATAATCGCAAGTGAAATCCAGGTCGTACCAATAGCTAGAGCAATAGTGAATAAAAGAATAAGTATTATTACTACTGTACCAGCCCATGAATTATTTTTGATTAATGGTGCTAATGCAGTTGTGCCACCATTGACGATAATAGTGTATCCAATCATTGTGATGAATAAGTACTTTACGTACTCAAAAAATATTTCACGATGTTCAGAATAAAATTTGTAACTCTCATCTATAAGTTTGGATACGGAGATTAACATATGGTGATTTAGAAAATAGCCACCGCTCTGAGCGGGGTCCCGCCAAAAGGCGGGAAAAATAGAAACTACTCTTTACTTTCTCAATACTTTCAATAACTCAATCGCATTTTTTTTCATTATATCAAGCGGGGCTTCACAATTCAAGGTATGGATTATAGTACCTTGTTCGGTAAAATATTTTTGGTAGTCAGGATTTAAAAATTGCTGTCTGACTTTTTCCAAAAAGGTTTTTTCTTCATATATGGAATTGTCTTGTTTTTGGGTGCGGGAGTTCAATCTCTCCATTGCTTTTTGTGGGGAAATATCAGCAATGACCAAGTGGTCGGGGGCATTTTTTAGAGCCAATACATTACCTTCAATAGCGGCATTTTCTACAAACGATAGTGGTGGATTTTGTAATGATTGGTAACACAGAGAGGTGGAAACACTGCGGTCTTGTAGGATGATTTTTCCTTTGGCGCGAAGGGGTACAATGAGACGTGTGTACAAGACAAGGCGGTCGAGAGCAAATGCTTCGGCAATAGCTCTGGTAGAATAGGTTGATCCGTAGGTTATCATTTCTTCGCGGATAGCCGCTCCTGTCCAGACAGTTGTTGGTTCGGATGACACGATAACATCATATTCAGCCAGCTCTTCTGGCTTTGGGTGGCTGCGGTGCTCCTTCCAATAATCTTTTAGCCAGAATACTTTTTTGCCTTCGTCTGCAAAATTTTCTGCCCAGGTTTTTATGATAGTGCTTTTACCAGAGCCGTCGATCCCGTCTATGATGATAAACATATTTCAAATCATAAATCTTAAATCATAACTCATAAATCACGATTGTCACTCCAAAATCAACATTCATTTATGATTTCGGAATTATGATTTAGGATTTTTTGTATGTCACAAATGAATATCCTTCGTGGTCTTCTCTAGTATCTTCTTTCCAGATCGTTGGGTCAATGGTTGGAAAAAAAACATCGCCGTCAGGTTCTTGGTCTATCCAGGTAATGTTTAATGTATCAACCAGGTTTATTGTTTGTCGATAAATACTTGCGCCGCCACACACAAATACATCTTCGTCTTTTAATTTTTCCAGTGCTTCATCCAGTGAATTAAAAATTCGAATGCCTTCCGGCGCTAGGTAGTCTTTGTTTAGCGTGAGAATTACGGTTTTTCTACCCGGCAGCGGCTTACCAAGATAACCAATGATTGATTCAAAAGTATTTTGCCCCATGAGACAAGTTTTCCCCATTGTTTCTTTTTTAAAATGTTGAAAATCTTCTGGTACATTCCAAGGGATTTTATTATTTTTGCCAATACAATAGTTTTTTGCGACCGCGGCGATTAAAGAAATCATAAATTCTAAATCATAACTCATAAATCACGATTGCCACCAAAATCAATATTCATTTATGATTTCGGAGTTATGATTTATGATTTTTAAACGGCAATTTCAAAAGCAATTTTTGGATAACTTTGATAATTCAGAATTTTGGAATCTTCGTACGTCCAGTTAAAGATTGAGGTGAAATTGTCAGTCTGGATTTGGCACAGTGGGTACATGTTGGGATCACGTGATAATTGCTCTTTTGCGCCATCAATGTGATTTTGGTAGATATGAACGTCGGCCAAGAATCCCACGAGTTTGCCTTCTTTGAGTCCGGTTTCCTTGGCAAGAAGATTGAGAAGGGTAGCGTAGCTCGCAATATTGAATGGGAGTCCAAGCATGACATCAACCGAGCGTTGGTTCCACAAGAGATTAAGTCTGCCATCAAGAACTGTCACCTGAAATCCATAATGACAAAACGGTGGTACCACGATATCTCGGTGCATGGGGCTCCAAGCTAATACAAGCATTTGACGGCTGGACGGATTTTTTTTCAGATCATCCACCATTCGTTTGAGCTGGTCAACCCCTTGCCCAATGTAGTCAGAGTCATAGTTCACGTATGTCGCACCAAAGTGTCGCCATTGCCAACCGTAGATCGGGCCCAAATCACGTTCTTTCAACATTTTTTCTTTAGTTTCTGGGTCATGAGCGTACGGGACTTTGAGTTGCGAACACCATTCATCCCAGATGTGATTATTGCGGTCTATTAGCCACTGTTTATCTGTTATTCCTTTGATAAAAAATTCTAATTCCGAGGCGACCAAACGGTATGGGACTTTTTTGGTCGTAAGGAGTGGGAAACCCTTACTCATGTCATGCTCAAACATGGCCCCGGCAATGGCGAGAGTACCTGTGCCTGTACGATCTGATTTTTTTTGTCCGTGCTCGAGAATATTGCGGACGATGTCAAGGTAGGCTTGCATATAGTATTAAATTTTTAAAATTGACCGGTTGTTCCAAATCCACCGCGGCTAATTTCATTCATTTTTTCGACTTCTTGCCACCCAGCTTTTTCAATTTTTACGAATATGCCTTGGCCAAGCCGTTCACCGCGGGTGATAACAACATTTTCTTTTGTAAAATTTTGGAGGAGGAGATGGATTTCATCATTTTCGCCGCAATAATCCTGGTCAATAATCCCAACACTGTTTGTCATGACCAGTCCTTTCTTTTTGGCCAGACTCGACCTAGGTGCAATAAGAAACATATATCCAGGCGGAGTCGCAACAATGATATTGGTCGGGATAAGTTTCATCTCGCCAGGCGTGATTGTTTCATCGGTGCGTGAATATAGATCCACGGCTACGGCTCCTTCGGTTTTATATTCAGGCAAGGGGAGGGTGGAATCGAGGCGTTTTATTTTAATTGGAATCATAATTCATAATTCATAAATCCTAAATCATCGATTGATTTATGATTTAGGATTTCGGATTTTGGATTATCAGACTGTGTATTTTGCCATCAGCCGATCGACCTGTTGGTATAACTCCTCTATGTTTCCATTATTATCAATTTTGTTGGTTGCGTCCGCCATAACTTCTTTTATTTTTTGTTCAGATTCGGCCAAGCCTTCTTTTTGGAATGTTTCCCAGGTTTTTTTCTGGTCATCTGGGTTTTCTGAGCGTTTAATAATACGTTCATAGCGGGTTTTTTCGTCAACTTGCAAAGATACAAGATGGAAGCCGGGGATCGCTTTTAGATAGACAATATCGCTCGGTCGGCGGATACCCTCGGCAATGATAAGCGGTGCTGAAGAGTTTTTAACGTCGAGCGCCAGCACTTTGGACATAATATCTTCGCTAAAGTTTTGCCGGAGAATCGTCGAGAGGGTTTGTAAATTTTCACGAGTGTGCTCGAGGTGCATGCGGGTGAGGCAATCGCGAAGCATGTCAGAAAAACGGAACGTGACAGCGCCATGTTTTTCTTTTAAGTAGGTTGTGATTGTGGACTTACCTGAAGCCATTTCGCCGACAAGTCCGAGGATTAATTTTTCCATAGCATCAATTAACAACTAACAATTAGCAATGGAACAGTGGGGCAATGGGGCAACATTGAATGTTCCATTGTACCATTGTTCAATTGTCAGTGTTATTTTTCCGTCCACTCAGAAATAAACTGACGGCATGTGATCCCCGCTGCATCGAGCATCCGTCTCGAGGCTACAAATTGCGGCAGATCATGGTGTTTGTCGCCTTCAAAAATAATTTCCGTAATGCCGTTTTGAATCATCATTTTGGCGCATTCGTTGCAGGGAAATAATGTGCAGTAGACTTTGCAACCGCGCGTATTTTTGTTGGAATTGTAAATGGCATTTTCTTCGGCGTGGCAGATGTAGGCATACTTTGTTTCGAGAAATTCGCCTTCACGTTCCCATGGGAATTTATCGTTACTTACCCCTTTTGGGAAACCATTGTAACCAAGTCCGACTACGATGTTGTCTCTGTCAACCACAACTGCGCCAACTTGAGTTGATGGGTCTTTTGATCTTTCGGCGATTACATGAGCCATCCGCATAAAGCATTCGTCCCAAGAGATGGCATTGTCGCGTGGTTTTGTAGTCATAATGCTCTGTAGTGTAACAGAGGAAAAGTGGTGATGCAAGCCGAAGGTGCCGCAAAAGGTATATTAAAAAACCCGCCCAGACGAGTTGTCAGGGCGGGTTTTTCTAAGTGTTTATACCGAAGCTTCTAGCTTGATACTTGGGCCCATGGTGGTCGTCAAGTAGATTGATTTGATGTATGTGCCTTTTGTCGTGTTTGGCTTGGCTTTTTTGAGAGCGTCGAGGAACGCGACAAGGTTTTCTTTAATCTGGGCTTCTGAAAAGCTTACTTTACCGATTGATTGATGGACATTGGCTGTATCATCATTTTTGAAAGCAGCTTTACCTTTTTTGAGTTCAGTAATGAGTTTTTTGATATCTTTACCGACAGTATCGGTCTTTGGGTTAGGCATGAGACCTTTTGGACCCAAAACCTTGGCCGCAACTGCCATCTTCGGCATCATTTCTGGAGTAGCTACTGCGATTTCAAATTCAATTTTGCCGCTATCTTTGATTTTTTTGATATCAGCTTCGCCGTAGACAAAATCGGCACCGGCTTCTTTGGCCGCCTTTTCATCATCACCGCCAACAAAGGCTGCGATGGATTTACTCTTGCCTGTACCATGTGGGAGTGCCACTGTAGCGCGGATTTGCTGCTCACCTTTACTTGGATCAATACCAAGTTTAGCATGGACTTCGACTGAAGCGTCGAACTTTACTGTGCCGATTTTTTTGATGAGAGCAACAGCCTCATCGATGCTGTACGCCTTTGTCTTGTCGACAAGAGCGTTCAGCGCTGTCATTCTTTTTGACATAGCTTTATTGTTACGTGGTATTAGCCCCATCAAGGTGGGTCCCACATGAGTAATTAATATGGCTAATAATAGCCCAGTTTCAATTATTTGTCAAGTTTACGGTCTGTGGTATTGCCTTCAAAAGAAGCAAGGAGTTGTTGGGTCAAATCCATCGGTTTGCTTATATTTGAATCAAGAAATATAACTTTACTGTTTTGGGCTGAGCCAATATTTTTTAGCGTATCGAGATATTGGGTAAGCGTTAGAATGGCCATGACATCATTTGCATTTTGACCAGTAGCATCTTTTACTATAGAAATAGACTCTTTGAGACCTTGGGCGATTGCTTCGCGTTCAAGCGCTATACCTTCACCTTGGAGTCTTTTTCTTTCCTTTTCTCCTTCTGCCTCTTTGACCGCTTGGATTTTTATGGCCTCACCTTTATTTTCCGCAGCTTTTTTTAGTTGTTCTGAAGCAACCACTTCGGACATAGCCCGAGTAATTGCTTCTGGAAAATTGACACTAGTGATTTGGAAACTGGCAATACCCATACCCCATTCTGTGAATTGGCTTTGTAGGTCAGCGCGGATATGCATCGCCAGCTCTTCCTTTTTTTCCAAAATACCTTCATGGGTCTCCTTGGCAATATAGGTGCGGAGTGAGTTCTCAATA
>CAZVNO010000043.1:0-7414 GCA_964628715.1 uncultured Gammaproteobacteria bacterium
CCCCGCCCGGGTCACAGACACAACTTCTAGCTCATAATAAATGAATAAACTAACACCAGAAGAAGCCAGAATCATCGTAGGTAAGGGCACTGAACCGCCATTTACCGGTGAATACGATGATTTTTTTGTCGAAGGCACATACCTCTGCCGCCGATGCGAAACACCACTCTACAATTCTGATGCCAAATTTCATTCTGGCTGTGGCTGGCCTAGTTTTGACCAAGAAATACCCGGCGCTGTCAAACGAACCGATGATGCCGATGGTCTGCGTACTGAAATTACCTGCAACACTTGCGGCGCGCATTTGGGTCATGTTTTCATCGGTGAAAAAATGACTCCAAAAAATACGAGGCATTGCGTGAACTCACTGTCGTTAAAATTTATCCCCAAAGATAAAAATAAATAATAGCAATGAAACAATGGAGCAGTGGGACAATCAGTCCTACTACTATTCCATTGTCTCATTGTTCCATTGTCATTGAACTATGCAAACTAAACACAATTCTGATTCAATCATCTTCGGCGGCGGCTGTTTCTGGTGTATGGAAGCCGTGTTCCAGATGCTCCGCGGAGTAAGCTCGGTAACGTCCGGTTACACTGGAGGCGAAAAACCAAACCCGAGTTATCAAGCGGTTTCAAATGGTGACACCGGCCATGTGGAGGCTATAAAAATTGAATTTGATCCGGCTGTCGTAACGCTTGAAAATTTACTGGCAGTATTTTTTTCCAGTCATGATCCGACAACACCAAACCGCCAAGGTCATGATATTGGTCCGCAATACCGCTCGGCTATTTTTTATAATTCTCCAGAGCAAGAAGCGATTATCAGAGCCTATACAAAAAATTTAACTGATGACAAAACTTTTGTTCGACCAATCGTAACAGAAATCGCGCCTGCACTCCCCTTTTACACAGCCGAAGAGTATCACCAAAATTATTACCAAAACAACCGAGAACAAGGATACTGTATGGCTGTGATTGACCCAAAAATTGCGAAGCTGCGAAAAGAATACACCCATTTGCTACGACAATCCTAAATAATTGACAATTACCTACTTTTTCGCTATACTATCGGCTCTATTGCATATTTTTTATGAGCCAAAACAACGTCATCCTTCGTTTTGAAAATCTATCTTTCCACTACACCGAAGATAAACCGATACTGGAAGAGGCTAATTTTTCTGTGCGCGAAAACAGCAAAATTACAATCATGGGGCAAAATGGCGCTGGCAAAAGTACAATTTTCAAATTAATTTTAGGCGTCGAGGATCCGGAAAATCCCGAATACCTAAAACCAACTGGCGGAAAAGTCCATATCAGAGACAAAGCAACTATTGCCATCGCGACCCAAGTCATGCCAAAAAAATATTTCGATCTCACAATCCGAGAATATTTTGAAACTGCCTTTGAGGATAAGAAGTATAATCTGGATAAATTGATAAAAGATGTTATGGAAGTGGTTAATCTGACCACACCGGTAACAAAAGTAATCAAAGAACTTTCGGGCGGACAGCAAGCCAGACTGCTTCTCGCCTATGCGCTTATCCAAGAGCCGGATATTCTTCTTCTCGACGAACCAACCAACAATCTGGACGCAGCTGGAATTGAACATCTCACCGGTTTTCTCATGATGTACGAAAAAACAGTGATTGTGATTTCGCATGACGCCACCTTTTTGAACGCCTTTACTGATGGCGTTTTGAACGTTGATATTTACACAAAAAAAGTTGAACAATACGTTGGCAACTATTTCAATGTTGTCGAACAAATCGCCGCTCAGATAGAACGGGAAGAAAAGAAAAACGCCCAGCTTTTGAAAAATATTCAGGACAGAAAAGACAAGGTAAACTTTTTTGCCCACAAAGGAGGAAAGATGCGAAAGCTTGCCAGCAAACTTCGCGAGGAGGTGGCCGAAGATGAGGCCAACATTGTTGAAGTGAAACGAGACGACAAAACCATCAGGCCATTCATTATTCCGGCCCAGCACTGGCCAGATGTGGTTGTAAAAATTTCTTCAGTTGGTATCATTCTAAATCACGAACGCGTCACAAAAGACGTAAACATATCTCTCTGGAGGCGCAATCGTCTGCAAATTGTCGGGCCAAACGGTATTGGCAAAAGCACTCTCCTAAAAAACTTAGCCCTAAGCGAGGATGGTGGTGCCACAATCTCTCCGGGAGTAAAAGTTGGCTACTACCGCCAAGATTTTTCTGGACTTGATTTTGACAAAACCGTATATGAATCTCTTGAAGAGATGATGGATGTTCCGCTCAATGAAACGATTTATGCGACTGCCGGGCAATTTCTTCTCACGGCCGAAATGATCAGGAACAAAGTCGGGTCACTATCAGAAGGTCAAAAAGGTTTGCTCTGCTACGCTCGTTTCGTCCTCCAAAAACCTGGGCTTCTAATCCTAGACGAACCAACCAATCATATTAATTTCCGCCATTTACCAATCATTGCCAAGGCGGTCAATGACTTTGAAAGCACCATTATCCTCGTATCCCACATGCCGGAATTTGTCGAACAAGTAAGTGTTACGGATAGGCTTGATCTTGAGAGGATTTAGGTTTGTTCGCGTACACCCAATCTTTCGCAAAAAACTTCTTCGCGATTGTAAAAATGGTGTAAGTGATAAAAAAAGCAGCAAAGACATCGATTGAATAATGAAGGTGACCCAAAAGAACGGTGACGCCAAATAATACTGCCGCAAATAAAAATAACATGCGGATTTTTTTGTGTTCCCAAAAAATAAGCGCCAACAAAAATGGCAGGCCAGTGTGGCCAGAAAAAAACAAGTCGCCGGTAAAATTAATTTTTTGAAAAATAAAACTCGGATCAAGAGTAATTACATGAGGCGATGGACCGATATGAGTAAGGGAAATAAAACCAGAACGAATAAGCACGAACAAAGCAATGCTTTTAATCGTAAAAGGAATATAATGCGGGCGAAAAAACATTATACAAAGAACAAAAGCAATAAAAATATAAGAACCTTCGATAAAAATACTTTCAACATTTACAGCTGGCAAAAAATCAAGAATTATATCAGAAACAGCTTCACTCTGCTGCGAACTAGCATAAGTCCCGGCAGTATAATTTATAAATAAACTAGAGATTAAAAGAAAAATGCCAATAATGACTGAGATGCGAAAAAATCTATCATACCAAACCGCCTTATGTTGTGACAAAATACTTTCCATATATTTACATTATACTATACTCCTAAAATGGCACAAACAACAAAAATACCAGAGCCTGCTCTTTACACGTTTCCTGCAAATCTGTATACTAATCATTACTTTAGTTTATTTATTATCATTTTATTTTTATGGAAGACAACAACAACTTTTTTGGAGGAAACATGAGCCCAAAAAACGCCATGATTTTGGGTCTGGTTATCGGTATTCTTGGCATGGGAACAATTGGGTTTATTGTTCTCGCAAGCAAAATGCTCAAAGGTGATACTGATTTGGGCTGGAAAAATCAGCAGGTTCAGCTAGATCCATCCCCGATAGTTGACAATGGCGAACCATCAGCCCAAGCCGTAGTAAATGTTGACGTTGGCCACTTCCCTGTCCTTGGAAAATCAAACGCTCCAGTTACAGTAATTGAATTCGCTGATTTCCGTTGCCCATTCTGCGAACGTTTCCACAATGATTCAATGAAAAATGTTATCAAAGATTATGTGGATACTGGAAAAGTAAAACTTGCTTTCCGCAGCTTTGCATTCTTGGGTCAAGAATCAACTTGGGTACACGAAGCCGCAGAGTGTGCTAACGAACAGGGCAAATTCTGGGCATTTCACGACTGGATTTTTGAAAATCAAGCTCCAGAATCAGATACAAACTACTACTCAAAAGCAAATCTTGCCAAATACGCGCAGAAAGTTGGCGTGAACGTTGGTAAATTTACCTCATGCTTGGATTCAGGCAAATTTTCTTCACAGGTCGCCGCTGATACACAAGCTGGTCAGCAAGCTGGCGTGAATGGAACACCAACCACATTCGTCAACGGTAGAATGATTGTCGGTGCCCAGCCATACTCAGTAGTAAAAGCAGCGATTGAAGCAGCCTTGGCCGAAAAAAAATAAAAATTACCAGAACAAAAAAATCCCCGAGCACATCGGGGATTTTTTAATTTTAATTTTACCTACTCGCTCGTAGAGCGTTCAAGATAACAAAAACGTCAATTCCTTCCTGAAGAAGCGCCCCAGCGGCCGGCGGGATCAAACCGACAGAAGCCAAAACCATCCCACCTATAGACAATCCAATTCCAGTAAAAATACTTTGTTTTGCAATTCTCATGGTTCTCTGCGCAATGCCAAGCACATGAGAAACCAAAGCCATGTCACCACCCAAAAATACCACATCAGCCGCATCCGAAGCCGCAGTTTGCTCTTCGTGACTAAACACCATACCGACATCAGCCATTGCCAGGGCGGGTGCGTCATTGATACCATCCCCGACCATTGCCACCACCTTCCCTTTTTCTTTGAGGCGCAAAATCCCATTCTTTTTATCTTCCGGAGTACAGTTTGCTTGGATAGTCACTTGACTCCCGATACTCCCGAGTCTCGCTACCAATCTCTGAGTATTTGCTTCTTTATCACCGGTAAATATTGAAAGCGAAACCCCGCGGAGCAAAAGACGTCGCAAAATTTTTATAGAATCATCTTTCAATTCATCATCAAACAAAAATCGGGCAATCAAATCATTGCCCCTGCGCATATCAATCGCCATCTGCGCATTTTCGCCATGTGATTTTTCCAAACTATACCGCACGCCATCGACAACTCCGGAAATACCAGATCCGACAGTTTCTCGAACCTCAGCTGCCTGGATAACGTGCGCTCCGGTAATACGCGCCTGGCCCACAATCGCTTTTGCCAACGGGTGAAGCGAATGTCTCTCAATCGCCTCGGCGACACTATAAACAAAAGGCAATTCCATTTTCTTGTCAATGATTTCAACAGACGACACTTTCGGGACACCAAGAGTAATTGTGCCAGTCTTATCAAAAATAATATCAGTTACACGGGACAAGACTTCAATACTTGATAACTTTTTCAATAATACCCGTCTTTTTGCCGCGGCATTCATCCCGCCAAATAGCGCGACTGGCGCCGCCAAAATAAGCGGACAAGGCGTCGCAATAACAAGTACGGCCAAGACCCGTTCAATACTGCCGGTCGCAAAATAAGTTATCAATACGATCGTAAAAGTAACCAATGTAAATACAGTGCTGTATTTATCCGCCATGCGCAAAAACTTTGGCTTATCAACCTGAGCTTGCTTTACCATCTCAATAATTTTTCGATAAGTAGAATCAGCGTCAACTTTTGTAACCTTTAATACAATCGGGTTACCAGAATTTACTGTACCACTCCGAAGTTCATCACCCTGCAATTTATCAATCATGTAGGGTTCACCGGTAAGCGATGATTCATCGGTCAGAGCCGTCGCCGAAACCAAGATACCATCAAGCGGGATAACTTCACCTTTTCTAATCAAAATTTCTTGGCCAATCTTTGCGTCCGCTATGGCAATTTTTTCTCCGGGAGCGCCATCTTTTGCCAAAAACACATCCTTTGGGATACGATCAATGAGCTGTGTCAAAGATTTCTTTGCTTCAAGCATGCCATACTGTTCCAAAGTCTTGCCGCCAGACAACATAAGAGCAATAAGAGCCACAACCACATAATGTCCTGTCAAAAGGCCGACAATAATAGCAAGAAGTGCAATATAGTCGAGCGCAAATTGTTTGTGCTTGATTGATTCAATCATATCGCGCACAGAATCCATGCTACCGAGGATTGCGGCGACAATAGCGGCAACAGCCGCCACAGTAGCAAAACCAAAACTGAGCGCCAATACAGTCGCCAAAAGACAGACCAAAACAGCGAGCGGTATACGAAAAACTGCTACGAAAGAAAAGAATCTTGATGAAGATTTGGTTTCTTTTGCCATATGTCCGGAGATAAATATTGAACAAAAATAGTATAGCTAATAAAGAAAAAAAAGGCTATACTATGAGAAAAAGTTATACACTTTACTGTATATGCTTTACCATACTTGTAAAATAATAAAAAATAAAGTATAATTTTATTCATATGAAAAAAAGTATCTCACCAGCGGTTATTATCGGCGGACTACTCGTCGTTGCTTTTATTGGCGCGATTATTTACAAACAAAATGCCCCTAGTCGCCTAGATGGATTTACCTCATGTCTAAAAGAGAAAGGCGCTGTATTTTATGGCGCGTTCTGGTGCTCACACTGTCAGAGCCAAAAAAGACTATTTGGCAATGCCGAAAGACTTCTCCCGTACGTAGAATGTTCCACACCAGATGGTCAGACTCAGCTCCAAATCTGTGTTGACAAAGGAATAGAAGGTTACCCAACCTGGATATTCGCGGATGGCAGTAGACAGTCCGGAGAAATTTCTCTAGAAGAACTTGCCAAGAAAACCAGCTGCGTGCTGCCAAACTAATCCTCCCAAAACAAAAAGCCCTCCTAACCGGAGAGTTTTTTGTTTACTTATTGATTTTGTTCTTAAAAAAATCACCCATTTCAGCTGATAAGTCCCAAGGGTCAGAAACACAACCCGGACAAAATTGAGGTCGAGGATACATATAAAACGGCCAAGCGCTAAGAATTTGAATCTGGTTTAAAGTTTTCCATTGTATTGATAAATGATGGCAAAAAAGTATGAGTGGATGGGAAAATCATCATATTTTTATGGCTTCAATGAAGCTTAAAATTGAAAAAAATACGAGACTTCTTGCAAAATATGGTTTATGTATGGCGCTAATCGCAACGGTTGAAAATATTCTTTTTAGTTTTATAGCAACAGCTAAAAATCTCAAACGCACTGAAGTAAAAAAATTACATGGGAGGACATTAGGTGAACTCATAAAAGAAGCCGAGGATCAGCTAGAAAAAAAATCACCTGAAATACTAAAACGACTTAACAAACTCAACAAAGAGAGAATTATTTTAGCTCATGGTCTTGTAATTGAAAAGAAGATTTTCAACAAAGGTAGAGATAAAAATAAGAACGCCATAACAGATATAAAGCCTTTTACACTACGAGAGTTAAATAAAACCATAAAGGATTCAAGATTTATAGGTGATCAATTGATAAAGCAAATTAAAAAAATGATAAAATAAAAATCTAATGACACATCGCCTAACACGGGATATCCGGTTAGTTAGCTAAAATTACATCAATGATTATTTATTAATAACAAAGTGTATGGGGAATAATAAGTCGGCATTAAAATATATTGGCTACTTATGGACAACACTCTTGAATTTTTTTACAATTATTGTTGTAGTCCTACTTTTTCAGGACGCTTTTACAAATTATGAAACTATTGTTCTTGATCTTCTGGTGTTAATTTATTTAAGTCCC
>CAZVNO010000044.1:0-7394 GCA_964628715.1 uncultured Gammaproteobacteria bacterium
GGACGAGAACGCCGGAGCGATGTCCCGCCGACTTTGATGGGAGGCGGGACCGCGAGGCGGTGGCTAGCCCGAACGAGCGGAAGCGAGTGAGAGGCGAAGCAGAGTCCCGTCCGGTCCGCAAAAAGAATAACTCCCATTTGGGAGTTATTCTTTTTGTTGATTGTTGAGGGACTCGAACCAGGGAATGGAAAAACCGTAAGGTTTTTCTTTGTTGAGGAAGAGTATTGAGAAACCCGAAGGTTTCTCAAAGCGCAGCGAGTCGGAGCGAGCGAGCAGTGAGATGTCCCGTCCAGTACTCTAAAGAGGCGAAGTCGAGCCTAATCCAATTTACTGCCCCAAATCCTTGATATCCTGTTCATACTTCGCCGTGGTTGCAAGCACATTATCACCATAAAAACGATAGGCTGGATTTGTCCCGCCCGAAAAATAGCGCATGGCCGCTTTCCATTGACCATCTTTGGTACTATCAGCTCCATTATTTTTTAGGAGAAGTGCGGCAGCGATAAAAGCATCACGAATATCCCATGGGTCAGCCTGCGCTTTACCGGTAATTGCAGTCACTTTATCTTTGTACCCCATCCAAGTGGATGGAATAAATTGTGCCGGCCCCATAGCGCCACCCCAACCAATTTGCTTGCCATTTCTTTTCATCGGACAAGATACTGGAGTGATATCAGTATCCCTACCAAGCGCCTTGGTGATCTCTTTAAACGGACCTTGATCGCGTGTCGGCTTCATAACCACCTTCCAACTTTTTTCTGGCGGATCCCCTGGCCGATTGCAAGTCCCAACATTTTTCCCAAGATTAGACTCTTGGGTCAAAATCGCCAAAAGGAATGCTTTTGGCACGCCGGTTTGCTTCTCCACCAACGAAGCGATCGATACAGCCTGACCAAAATTAATTTGCGTACCGACACCCAAGAGCTCATAAAGGCGGCTCTTTATTTCCGCGGCTCGCTTTTTATTATCAGCCAACAACTGCTGATAAGCCGCTTCTCTACCTTTTGTTTCAGTAAGTAAACTTGCTTGTTCTACCAATGCACCATTCAAAGCTGATTGCTGCGCAGTCGAGAGACGAAGTAATTGGTTTGTCTCATCGTGCTGGTCAGAAAGCTCAGTCTGCTTTTGCTCCAAATCAGACTTTAATCCAGAAAGTTCATCAACTAATTTTTTTAATTCTGTAGTCAGTCTTTCGTAATCAGTTCGCTCTTGGAGGAGCGCACCAATACCGCCTCCATTTACCAATGTAAAAAGAAAAGGTGTCCGATCTTTTTGGTTCAAAAATCGAATGACCTCACTCAAATTAGACTTAATTCGGTTGCTCTTTTGAACATTAACTGCGATTTCTTCTTCGGTTTGATTTAATTTTAAGTTAAGCTCATTCAACCTTATACTCGTTGCTTTAATTTTCAATACCAATGATGTCTGCTGTTTCTTCAGCGCGGCAATTTTATTTGCCAATGTTTTCTTTTCTGCACCGGTTGTGGCAATTTGCCCCTCCAGAGCAGTGATTTGCGCCTCTATATTTTTTAATTCTTGCTCAAGCTGCTGTTGAGCAGCCAAATCATCGGCTGAGGCTGTATTCCAGAATAAAACAGAGGAAAAAAAGATTGCTAATGTGGCTAAAAAAACAGTCAAAGATTTATTCATAAAACTGATTTGTGCATCTTATGCTTTTCTTTATATTAAGTCATAAAAATTAACTAATTTTTGTCGCTCACTTTTTACTCTGTGGTGCGACTTGAGCGCAAAAATTAGTTCATTTTATGATGAAGAAAAAACTCACTATTTCTTCATAGTACTATTAAATATACCAATCATTCATAATTTTTTCAACCAAAAAAGCCCCTAAGCGGGACTTTTTATTTTTATTATGCTATGGAGTACAACTTCGCCAACCATCAGGAACTGCACAGGGCGTGGGGAATTCCTTGCATTCAGTACCACCGTTATCTTTGGCATAAGTAATTACCTGAGCACAAAATGTATCATCGCTATCTTTATTCGAAACTTCATCTGGAACACCAAAAGTTAAGCTGTCAATAATTGGCTTTAGATTGGAAAACGTACTATCAATTTCAAAGGTCTTTCCATTTTTGAGCACAGTCGTAATAACTGTCATCGGCCGGCCATCTGGGCTTGTCCCAATATATTGTTTGGCCGGTTTACCACCAAGAGTGATATCAGTACTTTCCCCAGGGAAAACAGGCGCTTTTGTCGGCAAGAAAATATGAATTGATGAATTGCTATCTTTGTCCCTAAGTATAAGTCCGGTATCCATGTGTTCAACCGACATTTTTCTTGGGTACTGAATCGTAAAATCAGTAAAAGAACTTTCAGTCAGTGTGGAGTACTCGTTTGCTTCACGGGCTTCACGCGCTTTTTCAAAAGCTGTTCGCAAAACACCAGGCGAGACTTCGCTGGCTTCGGTCTGAATTTGCGATTGCAAACTTTGATCAGTACAGCCTGCGCCAACGAGCATAAGTGACCCTGCCAAAAAAGCAACGGCCGCGATAAGCCCGATATACGCCGGATTGGTTTTTTTGCCGGTTTTGCCTAATGTTTTTTCGACCAAAGCAATCCGTTCACGAGTAGCTATAACAGTATCTGGGTTCAAAGAAATACTATCAACCCCCGCTCTTACCAAAAACTCAGCAAATTCCGGATGGTCCGATGGTGCCTGGCCGCAAATACCAACTTTTTTATTGTACTTGTGCGCAACCGAAATAACATCGCGAATAAGTTTTGTGACCGCCCCATTCCTCTCATCATACACATGAGCCACCTGGGCAGAATCACGATCAACTCCGAGAGTCAACTGGGTCAAATCATTCGAGCCAATACTAAAACCATCAAAAATCTTGGCAAACTCCTCTGCCAAAATCACATTGGAAGGAATTTCGCACATCACATAAACCTGAAGCCCATTTTCACCGCGCTTCAAACCAAACTCTTCCATAGTCTTAATCACTTGCTCACCTTCGTGCGGCGTACGACAAAATGGAATCATGGTGATAACATTTGTAAGCCCCCAATCATTTCGCACTTTTTTCATAGCCTCACATTCCATCCGAAAACCTTCTTTGTATTCTTTGGAATAGTAGCGACTGGCTCCGCGCCAGCCAAGCATAGGATTTTCTTCCTTTGGTTCAAATTCACTCCCGCCGATTAAAGTCGCGTACTCATTTGTTTTGAAATCAGAAAAACGAATAATTACCGGATTTGGATAAAAAGCAACCGCAATTCTGGCCACACCTTCGGCAAGTTTGTCGACGCAATAGTCAGCTTTATTTTTGTAGCCGCGAGTAATCTCGGCAATTTTTTTCTTGGCCTGCTTATCCTTGAGGGATGAAAAATGCAAAAGCGCCAAGGGATGAATCCGAATAAAATTTGTAAAAATAAACTCTTCTCGCGCCAAGCCGACCCCATCATTTGGTATAAAGGAAAGCGGAAAAGCGTTATCAGGATCTCCGACATTCATCATGATTTTTGTTTTTGTTGGCGGGACAGATTTTATCTCTGTCTTTTTGACCTCAAATGGAAGAATATTTTTGTAAACATGACCCTCATCGCCTTCGGCGCAAGACACTGTTACTGGTTTACCAGTCGATAATAATTTACGGGCATTTCGCGCGCCAACCAAACACGGTACGCCAAGCTCACGAGATACAATCGCTGCGTGCGATGTTTTACCACCCTCTTCGGTCACTATTGCCGATGCCATCCGCATGATTGGCTCCCAATCAGGATCAGTAATTCTAGTCACAAGCACTTCGCCTTTTTTGAATTGATGCATTTCTTTTGGACGCTCAATCACACGGACTTTGCCGGCGCCAATCTTTTGCCCGACTGCCGTGCCAGACAGAAGTACAGTGCCAGTTTGTTTCAAAATATAAGTCTCAATTACCGAGTGGTTAATGTGAGCTTTGACAGTTACCGGACGCGCCTGGACAATATATAATTTTCCGGTTTCACCATCTTTGGCCCATTCGATGTCTTGGGGTTTTTGGTAATGTGATTCAATAATAGCGCCCCATTTTGCCAACTGAACAACTTCTTCCGTTTTTAAAACAAACATGTTTCTTTCTTTTTGTGGGACTGTTTTTTGAGTAGTACCGCCCTTTGGGGAATAAACCAATTTGGCATCTTTTGTACCAAGTATTTTGCTAAACAAAGCCTTCTTACCTTGTTTTACACCATCTTTGAATACATAATATTGATCAGGCGTAACCCGACCCTTCACAACATATTCTCCGAGACCATATGCCGCGTTTATAAGAACCACACCCTGAAAACCAGACTCCGTATCAAGCGTAAACATCACACCAGACGCGCCAATATCAGAACGAACCATAACTTGGACGCAAACCGATAAAGCGACGTTCATGTGATCAAAACCTTTTGTTTCCCGATATGAAATAGCCCGATCTGTAAAAAGAGAAGAGATACATTTTTTTACTGCCAAGAAAAGTTCCTTTTCCCCACGGACATTAAGATAAGTTTCCTGCTGTCCGGCAAAGCTGGCGTCTGGTAAATCTTCGGCGGTAGCGCTTGACCTTACTGCAACTGAAATATTTTTTTTCTTTTCTGATGCCGATAGCTCACGATAAGCTTTGCTGATTTCATGCTCCAAGGCCTTTGGCAATCTAGCCGACAAAACCAGTCCACGAACTTTTGCGCCAGCTGCGGCCAAAGCCCGAACATCACTGGTATCCAAACCATGAAGCGTTGCTTTAATTTTTTTATCAAGTCCGCTTATTGACAAAAATTCCCGATAAGCGCCGGCAGAAATAGCAAAACCATTTGGAACGGAAATTCCTTTGCTGGATAATTTTGTATACATCTCACCAAGCGATGCGGTTTTGCCACCAACCAGCGGGATATCAGAAATAGCAATCTCTTTGAACCAAAGGATGTTTTTGTTAGCTTTTTCAGAAGATACTTTGGGATCCTTTTTAACCATACCAAAATTTAAGTATGCTAAGGAACTATATTATAGCACATTATAAAGTTTTGGCACATTGATTATTCGACTTCACGGACTTCGAGCAAATTGACATGGCCAGATTCCCCGACCGGTTCACCAGCGACAATTACCGCCTTGTCACCACTACGAAGATGTTTGGTTTTTTTCAAATAAACGACCGAACGATCTATCAGCTCCTCGATAGAATTGCAGGGCTGCAATATAAATGGTACAACCCCCCAAGAAAGATTCAATTGACGCTCGACGCGTTCAGAAGATGTGCCAACATAGATTGGCAACTCTGGACGATATCGGCTAATCATGCGACCGGTGTCCCCAGTTAGCGAAGCGGCCAAAATAATTGACGCGTCTACCCGCTCGGACAAAAGTCTGGCCAGACCGCTCATAATATCGTCGGTTGGTTCTATTTTCTTTTTTGTCTTTGTCGCCTCAATTACAAACGGGAAATCATCGTAGGCTGAAGATTCGGTTTCAAGAATAATCTTTGACATCATCGCCACAGTCTCAACCGGGTACTTGCCAGTAGCAGTTTCGTTTGAAAGCATCACCGCATCAGTATGATCAATCACCGCATTGGCCACGTCAGACACCTCGGCTCGAGTTGGTCGTGGATTATCCTGCATCGAATCAAGCATTTGGGTGGCAACAATTACCGGTTTGGCCGCTGTCATAGCATGACGAATCAAATCCTTCTGCACGAGCGGGACTGTCTGGCCAGGGATTTCCACGCCCAAATCTCCACGCGCTACCATAATACCATCGGCAACCGCCAAAATTTCCTTTATATTTTTGACAGCTTCATGCCTCTCAATTTTAGCAATAATTTTTATCGGCTGCTCAACCGACAATTTAAACTCATCCTCGTATTGTTTAATCAGATAACGAACATCGATTATATCTTCCGGTCCGCGAACAAATGAAACCGCAACATAATCAATATTATGCTCCACACCAAACCGCAAATCATCTTTGTCTTTTTCAGTGATTGCCCTTACAGAAACGGTCGTATCAGGTACATTTATCCCCTTGTGTGAAGTTACGAGCCCGCCAACGACAACATCGGCATAAATTTTTGTTCCTTCAACCTTTGTAATTTTTGTTTCAATCCTACCATCATGCAAAAGTAAGCGATCACCCGATTTCACTTCACGGTGTAAATCTTCATAATCCACCGGAATACTACCGTCTGTATAACCGCCAGCAGCAGTGTCAAAAATAATTTTTTGACCTTGGGACAAAGTAACGCCGTTTTCCGGTAAAATACCGACACGAATTTTTGGCCCCTGCAAGTCAAGCATAACTGCGACAGTCTTGTTATGCTTTGCAGAAACCTCACGCACACGATTCAACATTAACAAATGATTTTCATGCGTCCCATGAGAAAAATTAAGTCTGGCGACATTCATTCCGGAATTTATGAGATCAGCAATAATTTCGCTTGATTCAGTTGAAGGTCCGAGAGTGCAAACTATTTTTGTTCGTTTGTGCATATATATTTCTATTTCTGAAATTGATTTATCAAATTTTGAATATCAAAACTACTGGCACTATTTTTTACTCCCAACAATTCCTGATATTGTTTGGTAACATCTTTTAGAAGTGGAGGCAAAAAAATAACCGCCAATACTATCGGAATGATAACCAAAAGTATGCGAACATAACCCCCGACCGTCATCCAAAAAATATGTCGGCCAATTTTTTTATTTTGTTTCTCTATAACTTCAAGCAATACCTGTTGCTTTTCAAGGAGCGCAATAATTTTTTCATTTGAAATTTGCTCGACATCATTACTTTTTTTTTCTTCCTGCGGATGGCTTATATCTGTCATACAAAAAAATTACTTTTTTGTTTTTTTTAAAGACCTGATTTCACTTTGAAACTTTTCCGCGCTTTCGAATGCTCGATAAATAGAGGCGAAACGAATATAGGCCACAGTATCAAAATGCGATAAATGTTTCATAACCAATTCACCAACCTCTTCGCTCGTCACCTCGCGTTTTTTCTTTTTTTGAATATCTCGCTCAATCCCCTGGATAAGTCGATCAAATTTTTCTTGCGTATATGGTCTTTTGGCGAGTGAACGCAAAATCCCATCAACAAGCTTGGAGCGGCTATACGCCTCATGTCTGCCATCCCGTTTTACAATCGTAATATCGAGGAGTTCCATTTCCTCTAGAGTCGAGAAGCGATAGTGGCATTTGTCGCATTCACGCCGGCGACGAATACTCATGCCGTCTTGGGTTACACGTGAATCGACCACGTGTGTTTCACGATAGCGGCAGATGGGACAGTACACAAAATAAAATCAAAAATCAAAACTCCTAAATCCTAAATCTACCCATTAGAGTAGCAGTTCTGAAGAAAA
The DNA here is from genome assembly GCA_964628715.1 of uncultured Gammaproteobacteria bacterium. Taxonomy (GTDB): domain Bacteria; phylum Patescibacteriota; class Patescibacteriia; order Magasanikbacterales; family UBA922; genus JAHFIC01. Next base: position 7,353 of record CAZVNO010000044.1, read on the forward strand.
ACAACAAACACTTAAGCAATCAGAGCAAATTAGAAGTCAGGA
>CAZVNO010000045.1:0-6081 GCA_964628715.1 uncultured Gammaproteobacteria bacterium
TACATTCTTTTCAGCCGAAGCTTTAACACCTTCTGGCATAGCATATACCACTGGATGAGAATAGCCAACATCAAGTTTCAAATCTTTTCCCTGCATGGCGACCTTGTAACCGACACCATTAATTTCAAGCTGTTTTTTGAAACCAACAGTTACACCAAGTACCATATTCTTTATATGAGCACTGTATGTACCCCAGAGAGATCTCTCTGACTTAACTTCTGGATGATCTACTGAAACAGTAGCAACATTGTCAACGATTACAACTTTAACTCTTGTATCAATAATGCGCTTCAAGGTGCCTTTCGGACCAACAACAGTAATAACACCACTTGAAATTGAAGCGGTAACTCCAGCCGGGAATTCAATGGATTGTTTGCCAATACGAGACATATGTTTAATAAACAGAGCAAATAATCTCACCACCAATACCCTTTTTTCTTGCTTCCTTGTTTGTCATCAAACCCTGTGATGTAGAAAGGATTGCAACGCCATAACCATTCACTACTGTCGGTAATTCATCAGCTGAACGATACATGCGGTAACCTGGTTTACTTTGACGAGTGATATCGTGAATAACACTATCACGACCATCATACTTCAATGTCAAAACCAATTTAGGCTGAGCGCTTGTCTTGTCAACATCAATCTGCTCAAGATATCCTTCAGTTTTGAGAATTTCGGCGATAGCGAGCTTCAACTTTGACAACGGCATATCCGTGGTCTTTTTGCGTGCTCGCGCGGCGTTCCGAATTCTAGTGAGCATGTCTGCGATTGGATCAGTCATCATAATAATTCGTCTATTATTTACCAGCTCGATTTACGAACCCCTGGCAATTTGCCATCGTTGGCAAGTTCGCGGAAACAAATACGGCACAAATTAAACTTCCGCATATAACCGCGTTTGCGTCCACATTTCCAGCAACGACGAACAATGCGTGTGCTAAATTTTGGCTTACGATTGGATTTTGCTTTTTGACCTTGTGTAGCCATACGTAATATTACTTATCGCGAAACGGCATCCCGATAGCGGTGAGAAGGGCGAGGCCTTCTTCCTTGCTTTTTGCCGTGGTAACAATGGTAATTTCTAAACCGTAGAATCTATCTGCCAAATCTGCCGTTACTTCTGGGAAAGCGATTTGCTCTTTCAAACCAACCGTATAATTTCCATGAGCATCCATGCTCTTTTTTGAAATACCTCGAAAATCACGGACACGTGGTAAGGCAATATGGATGAACTTATACAAAAACTCTTGCATGTGTTCTCCCCGAAGAGTAACTGTAATACCAATTGGCTGACCTTGTCGAATTTTAAAGTTTGAAATTGATTTCTTTGCTTTTGTGTGAACTGGTTTTTGACCAGAGATAGCGATCATTGTCTTTTCAACATGTTCTATAAATGTTTTGTCTTTTGTATTCTTGCCATACCCGATATTCAAGACCACTTTTGTCAAACGTGGAACCTGCATTACCGAAGAATAGCTGAACTGCTTCATGAGTGCTGGGACAACCTGTTCTTTATATTGTGTTTGAAGTGCTGTGGCCATAATGATTAGTCAATAATCCCGCCAGTGCGTTTGGCGATACGTTTTTTCACATCACCATCAACCTTATAACCAACGCGGGTAGGTTTTTTGCTTCCTGGGTCAATGAGCATTACGTTACTCATATGAAGCGGTGCGGCCAATTCAATCGTTTGTCCTTTTTCACTTGCTTTCTTTGGGCGTAAATGCTTTTTCCGAAGATTAACACCTTCGACAACTACATATGATTCGCCTGTTTCTTTGCGAATAAGTACCTGAAGCACTTTACCGGTTTTACCAGCATCACGTCCTGAAATAACTTTTACGTTGTCATTGGTTTTTATCTTCATATTAAAGCACTTCTGGCGCCAAAGAAATAATCTTTTGGTAACCCTGACTTCGGAGCTCACGAGCAACTGGTCCAAAGATGCGAGTTCCTTTTGGCTCCTTTGTCTTTTTATCAATAATAACAGCCGCATTATCATCAAAACGAATATATGTACCATCCTTGCGGCGTGTTTCTTTGTGGGTTCTTACCAAAACAGCATGAACAACTTCTGACTTCTTCACCATACCACGCGGCACAGCTTCTTTCACGGCACAAGTAACAATATCACCAATACGTGCGTAGCGTTTTTTGTAACCACCGAGTACTTTAATACACATAAGCTTTTTTGCTCCTGTGTTATCGGCGACTTGTAACATTGATCTATGTTGAATCATACAGTAAAAATCTTGTCTCTTTACTTTGCTACAGAAATTAAACGCCAGCGTTTCGTTTTACTGATTGGGCGACATTCTTGAAAATAAACCTTATCGCCAATCTTGGTTTTACCAGTTTCATCATGGACAGCGTATGTTCGGGCGGTTGAATACTGCTTTCGATATTTTGCATGAGTCTTTACAGTACTAACACGAACTCGAATAGTTTTTTGAGCAGATACACCAACCACATCACCAATCAACTGACGATGCTGTGTAACCCTAACTGTTGTGGCTTTTTGTGCTGGTGCTTTCTTTTTCATATTAGGAAACTTTTGCTAAAAGTGTCTGAATTCGGGCAATCATTTTTTTTGTAGCGCGAAATTCGCGAACATTTTTTAATTGACCTTCATGGGCGCTAAAACGTAAATCACGAATTTTAGCCTGTGCTTCTGCAAGCAATTCACGAAGTTCAGATTCTGGTTTATTTTTAATTTCAGAAAAATCCATATTTATACTTTTTTGACAAATTTACTTTGGACTGACAATTTATAACTTGCAGCATTAAGTGCTTCGCTTGCGGCTGATTCAGGCATACCATCCATTTCAAACAATACAGTACCAGGCTTAACAGTAGCGACATAGTGATCTGGCGAACCTTTTCCACCACCCATTGGCAACTCATTACCCTTTTTTGTGATTGGTCTATCTGGGAAAACGCGAATCCAAATCTTTCCACCACGTTTGACATAACGGGTCAAAACACGACGAGCAGCTTCGATCTCACGACTAGTAAGCCATCCATGACCAAGGGATTTCAAAGCATAACTGCCAAAAGCAACTGTGTTGAGGCGCGTAGCCACACCAACGTTTGCACGTCGTGGGTAATGCCATTTGCGGTGTTTTACTTTCTTAGGTAACAGCATACATTAATTCTTTTTTGGCGCCTCTTCAACAGGGGCAAATTTATCTTTGCGTCCAAACACTTCACCGTGGCAAATCCATACTTTGATACCAATCTTTCCGTACAAAGTATAAGCAGCTAGGGTAGCATATTCTACGTCACTACGCAAGGTTATGAGAGGAACAGAACCAGCAGCCATTTTCTCGGTGCGAGCAATTTCAGCACCGTTCAAACGTCCGCCAACTGACAATTTTACACCCTTTGCACCAGCCTTCATAACTCGTTCCATTGTCTGTTTCATTACGCGTCTAAAAGGCATACGTCTCTCGATATCTGAAACCATAGTCTGAGCCACAACCATTGCTGACAATGCTGGAGAGCGAACTTCTTGCACTTGAATTTTCACTTTTGTACTCATGCGCAAAAACTTGCGTTCGATATCCTTGCGAACATCGTCAAGACCTTTACCGCCACGACCGATAACAAAACCTGGTTTTGCTGCCAAAATTGTTATTGTCATTGCATGAGGTCCGCGTTCATCGCAAATTGCGTCGATGTGGGCTTCAGAAAACTTCTTCATGAGGTATTCTCGGATAGAAACATCATCCTGAGCAATACGAGCATAATTGCGTTTCGAAAACCACCGGGAATCCCAGCTGTAAATGACTTGTGTGCGGTGAGCTTTTGGATGGACTTTGTGACCCATAGATTCTGTATTAGTTCATTTTACTATGAACTTTTCTTGGTAGCTTTCTTTGTTTTAGATTTCGCTTTAACTTTTTTTTCTGAAACTTCTTCTTTTGGTTCTTCTTTAGCTTCCATTTCAACATCTTCAGATTTTTTAGCTTTTTTCTCTCCAGTAACACCTTCAAGAACAATCGTTACGTGAGCAGTCCGTTTACGGATTGGAGCTGATCGCCCCATGGCTCTTGGAGTAAACCGGTACATAATCGTTCCATTGTTCACAAAAGCTTTACTGATAATGAGCGACTCCGGCATGAGATCATGATTGTGTGTGGCGTTTGCAATTGCAGACTGAATCAATTTCAAAATCGGTCTAGCAGCTGCTTTGTGGGCCATTGATAACTCGGTAACAGCCGCAAGTGCTGGCATGCCTCGGACAAGATCCACAAGCAAGCGGAGTTTCCGTGGACTCATCTGAATACCTCGCAAGTGAGCTGTCGTTTGCTGTGTTGCCATACTGCTTCAATTATTTCTTAGGTGTTGCCGGTGCCGGTGCTGATGCTGCGGCGGCGGCCTTTTCAGCATCCTTTTGCATCTTACCACCATGTTTCACAAATTTTCTTGTTGGTGAAAACTCTCCCAATCGGTGGCCAATCATATTTTCATCAACCAAAACATTCAAAAAATCTTTTCCGTTATGAACCAAAAATGTCATGCCGACCATGTCCGGTGTGATCATGCTGGCGCGTGCCCATGTTTTGATTGGCTTGCGATTTGAGGTTGCTTTTGCAGCAGCCACTTTTTTGGCAAGCTTCTCATTGATAAATGGTCCTTTTTTTAAACTTCGTGACATACAAATTATTCTTCAATACGCTTCTTCCGGCGCGATATAATAAACGCATTGCTCCAACGTTTTTCTTTACGTGTCTTCACACCCATTGCCTTCTTTCCCCATGGAGTCTTTGGACCGCCCTTCAAACCAATTGGACTGTGTCCCTCACCACCACCGTGTGGATGATCAACCGGGTTCATATTCTTACCTTTAACACGAGGGCGAATACCACGGTGACGCATACGTCCGGCTTTACCATAACGAACCAATTGATAATCAGCATTTCCTACTCGACCAATCGTCGCCATGCAATCCATGTTTATCAAGCGAACTTCACCTGATGGCAAACGAAGCTGAGCATAATTCCCTTCAAAAACTTGCAATTGAGCTACAGCTCCGGCTCCACGAACCAATTGTCCACCTTTACCTGGAGTTAATTCAACGTTATGGACAAACAAACCAACCGGAATGTGACGAAGTGGCATACGAGCCCCAGTCACAGCTTCAATCTTTTCTGATGAAGACAAAACTTTATCTCCAACTTTCAATCCTTCTGGCGCAATCATGTAAGCTTTTGTTTGATCAGGATACTGGATCAAAGCGATACGTGGACCACGATTTGGATCGTATTCAATAGCTTCAACCGTAGCTTCAACACCGTGATTATTTCTTTTAAAATCAACAATACGATACAACTGCTTTGCTCCACCACCCTGATGACGAACAGTAATACTACCGGTATTATTGCGACCGCTGTGGACTGGAAGTTTGATCACCAAAGATTTCTCTGGTGTTTTTTTTGTCACATCAGAAAAATCCTGTACGCTTGATACGCGTCGGCCGGCTGATGTTGGTTTGTAGACTTTAATCGGCATACAAATCTTTACACTCCTTCGTGAATGCGAATAGATTGACCTTTCGACAACGTAACAATGGCTTTTTTCCAGTCAGATCTGCGTCCACCAAAACGACCGTATCGTCCTGATTTACCTTCATAGTTAATCACACGAACCTTTTCTGGTAAAACTCCGTAGATATCCTTGACAGCCTGTTTGATTGCATATTTATTTGCGTCACGAGCGACCACAAATGTATATACATTCATCGCTTCAGCATGAGCTGCTTTTTCACTTACCAAAGGATGACTCAAGACTCCAGAAAATTTACTCAATCGAATTGTTTTTTTTGCATCACTTGAAACAGTCTGACTCTTAACATCCGTATCAGAACCAGCCGCCGGCTTTTTGGCTGGAGATTTCTTTGCGGTTGAGGCGGATTTGCCTTTTGTAGTTTTTTTGATTGAATCAATGATTCCCATATTATTTCGCTAAACGCTTTTCGAGTTCTGTGATTGCCTCTTTGGTTGCGATCAAATACTGATGATCCATAACATCAAGAACATTCAAATCAGCAGCGCGTTTCAATTCCACGCGTGGTAA
>CAZVNO010000045.1:6091-7198 GCA_964628715.1 uncultured Gammaproteobacteria bacterium
CGTTGATTTGCCAGCTCCTGGTAATTTACTTCTAAGGGCTGCCATAATCTTTGTTTTACCATCAGTCGGCAAAGTTTCAATACCCAAAATCTGTTGTGACAAAGCTCGATCTGACAGAGACATTCGGAGTGCGGTTTGATTCATTTTTTTGTTAATTTTTTGTTTGTAATTGCGAGTTGAAAGTGGACCAAATGTGACTCCACCGCCCTTCCAAATCGGCGAACGAATTGAACCATGACGTGCTCTACCGGTTCCTTTTTGTTTCCATGGCTTTTTACCACCACCACTTACTTCACCACGATCTTTTGTATCAGCCCATGGCATACGAAGATTTGCTCCGAGCGCCACATACACCTGATGAATGACACTTTCTTTTGGTTTTACACCAAACACAGCGTCGTTTGCCTCAAGAGTACCGACTGATTCACCAATTTGATTGTAGAGGGGCAATTTTGCCATACACTCGTAATTATTGGGCTACTGTTTCCGTTGCAGCAACTTCCGCAACTGGAGCTGTTTCAACTTGCTGTTCGACTGTCGGTGCCAAATCCATAACTTCCATAGTACCGTCATTGGTTGAAATCATGAGAAGACCGTTTCTTGCACCCGGAACCGCACCTTTCAACACCAAAATATTTTTTTCAGTATCAACAGAAATAACTTCCAAGTTTTTGACTGTCACTCTCTCGTCACCAGTATGACCACCCATTCGTTGATTTTTGAAAACACGCTGTACACCGCCGGCACCGATTGTACCAGGCATACGTAAGTTGTCCTTGTGACCGTGTGTTTTTGGACCACCCTTAAAACCGTGACGTTTTACCACACCCTGGAAACCTTTACCTTTACTAGTGCCTACAACCTGAACCAATTCTCCAGGAGTAAACATTTTAACTGAGATCGTGTCACCGCGTTTCAAAGCAGAAACTTCTTTTTCTGACATTCTGACATCTTTCATTACACGAACAGTCGCCAAACCTTTCAAGTGACCTTGAAGAGCTCGAGAAACACGAAATTTCTTTTGTTCACCAAAACCGAGCTGGACTGCGTCTGCACCTTCTTTTGCCTTGGTTTTGACCTGTGTCACCACGCATGGACCTGCCATGA
>CAZVNO010000046.1:0-7185 GCA_964628715.1 uncultured Gammaproteobacteria bacterium
TCGGGCCTATCATGCACTACCTCCCATGACTACAAAAGACGGTACGATGGTAAATGCCGTGTATGGTTTTATTACCATGCTTTTTAAGGTTATCCAGGATTTGAATCCAATGTTTTTGGCAGTAAGTTTTGATGTATCTGGTAAAACATTTCGAGACGACCTGTATGATAAATACAAAGCGACTCGGGTGAAAGCCGATCAGTCTCTTTATGATCAAATACCGCTAGTTCATGAAGTGGTAAGAGCTTTTGGCATTCCTATTTACACCAAAGAAGGTTTTGAAGCCGATGACGTTATTGGCACAATTGTAGAAAAGATTGGGCATAGTCCTGACAAGATTGAATCGGTGATAGTAACCGGGGACATGGATATTTTGCAGTTAGTTGATGAGCATACGAGTGTATATGAGCTTCGCAAGGGTCTGTCAGATATTGTTATGTTTGACCCAGATAAAGTTAAGGAAAGGTATGGCTTTGGCCCGGAACATGTCGTTGATTACAAAGCGCTTCGGGGCGATGTGTCTGATAATATTCCGGGTATAAAAGGAATTGGCGAAAAGACAGCCACCGAACTTATCCAAAAATTTGGAAGTATTGAAAATATTTATGAAAAAATACAAGAAACAAATTCCAAGATGCAAGATCAATTAAAGCCGTCTGTTTTTAATAAGTTAAAAGAGGGAAAAAAAGATGCGGAGATGAGTAAGAAATTAGCGACGATTGAAAGGAATGTAAAAGACTTTGATTTTTCGCTGGAGGATAGTCTGTGGAAAGGGATAAAAAAAGAAAGTGTCATGCCGCTTTTTCAAAAGTTTGAATTTTTTTCTTTGCTAAAAAGACTGCCGGGAAATAATAGCGAAGAAGATAATATCAGTAAAGACAACGAAGAGAAGCCGGTAAAAAAAATGAGAAAAAATACCGTCAATATAATCACATTAAGCAGTGAAGTTTTTTCTGAAATTTTTCCAAAAATTGCTAAAGAAAAAGTTTGGGTTGTGAAAGAGCTCTTGGGTGGGCAAGATATTTTTTCAAGTGAACTTACTGGGTTTGTAATTTTTGTAGATCAAAAATCTTATTATATTGATTGGCGCAAAATTTCCGCAAAAGAAAAAAAAGAAGTGTTGTCTGCTCTTGGCTCATCGACACGGGTGCTTGTGGGACATGACGTAAAACAGATGGTAAAAGTTTTGATTTTGAATGAAACAAAAATCGAGGGAAAAATTTTTGATATCATGATTGCTTCGTATGTAATAAATTCCAGTACACGCGCCCATGATTTGAAAAGTATCGTACTCCGCGAGCTTGGTAAAGAATTACCGGCCGCATCTGACCAAACTTCACTTTTTGGAGCAGATCCAAAAAATATCGCTCTTGAGCTTCTTGATATTTCAGAAGTGTTTGCGCGTTTTGCAAAAGCATTATCTGATCGTGAAGATGTTGGTTTGTTTGAAAAAGTGGAGATGGAACTTATTCCTGTCCTCGCGCAAATGGAGCTAAACGGAATTGCCGTTGATACCGAACTTCTGGCTAAACTCAAAAAAGAGTCTACACACGACATTGATTTAATCGTGAAAAAAATCTGGAAAGAGGCGGGGGTTGAGTTTAATGTTGCCTCATCGGTTCAGCTTCGCGAAGTTTTGTTTGATAAAATGCAGCTGCCGCTTGAAGGAATAAAAAAAGGAAAAACTGGTTTGTCGACAGCGGCAAGTGAACTCGAAAAATTACGGGGGCTTCATCCGATTATTACCATGATCGAAGAGCACCGTGAATTGGCAAAATTGCAAAATACTTATATTGATGTTTTGTCGACTTTGATAAATAAAAAAACCGGTCGGATTCATACCACTTTTAATCAAGCGGTTGCGGCAACTGGAAGATTGTCTAGTACTGACCCAAATTTACAAAACATCCCGATTCGGACAGTAATGGGTAAAAAAATTCGTGATGCTTTTATTTCCATGCCAGGTAATGTTCTTATTACCGCGGATTATTCTCAGATCGAATTGCGGATTGTGGCCTCATTGGCCAAGGATGAGCGTATGATCGAAGTTTTCAAAAAAGGTGAGGATATCCATGCTGCCACAGCGGCAGCAATTAATGGTGTGCCGCTTACCAAAGTAACAAAGGAGATGCGTTATGCTGCTAAGGAGGTAAATTTTGGTGTTCTTTATGGTATGGGTGCATATGGTTTGTCTGCTAGGACTGGCATTTCTCAATCTGAAGCGCAGGATTTTATCAAAAAATATTTTAGTGAATTTGCTGGGGTTAAAAAGTATGTTGATCAAACTCTCGCTTTTGCAAAAAAGGAAGGTTATGTTGAAACATTGTTTGGTCGGCGACGTTATATCCCAGAATTGAAAGCAAGCAATTTTCAAGTAAGGAGTTCGGGCGAGAGAATGGCGGTAAACATGCCAATCCAAGGAACAGCGGCTGACCTAATGAAGTTGGCGATGATAAGTGTCCGAGAGAAAATAGAAAGTAGAAAATGGAAAATAGAAGATGTAAAAATGCTTCTACAAGTGCACGATGAATTGGTACTTGAAGTGAAGAATGGGTTGGAAGATGAGATATCAGTGCTTGTAAAACAAGCCATGGAAGAAGTGGTGGAACTTCGGGTGCCAGTTGAGGTGCATGTGGCAGTAGGTACTCGTTGGGGCGAGATGAAGTAGTATGATTATATTCCTCTACGGCAAAGACACATTCCGCAGTCGGACTCAGCTCAAGAAAATGATTGAGAAATTTCGGGCTGATCGAGATCCGGCTGGCTATAATGTTGTGCAGATTGATGCAAGTTTAGAAAAGGATGCTGGTAAAATAATGAGTCAAATACTGGCCGCTCCATTTTTGGCAGAGCGGCGCTTTGTCGCGATCGAGTCACTTCTCTCAAGTAAACATACTGAATTTCAAAAAACTTTACTCGAAAGAATTAAGGCAAAAAATTTACCGGAGTCTAATGTTATTGTTTTTTGGGAAGGAACTGATTCATTCAAAACAAAAGATGCCAAGGCGTTATTTGATTGTTTGGAAAAAGAAAAATACGTTCAAGTGTTTGATGAACTCTCTGGGGTTAAGGCTGTTGGTTATATAAATACAGAAATACAAGATGGTGGTGGAAAAGCAACGCCGCAGGCTGTGCAGTATATCGCTGCTCATGCTGGCGGTGATTCTTGGTATCTACACTCTCTTATTGATCAGCTTATTGCCTACAAATCAGATCAGGGTGAAATTGGAGTAAGTGATGTTCAGATTTTTTTGGATGAAAAAGTCGATGATAATATCTTCAATTTGGTGGATGGGATTTTATCAGGGCAGAGTAAGAAAGTTTTTGCCATGATTCAAGAACAATATCGAATTGGCCAGGATGTGCAATATATTTTTGCTATGCTTGTTCGGCAATGCCGGATACTTTTGGAACTGAGGGATTTATACGAACAAGAGGAATTAAACAGTGACCAACTGGCAAAAAAACTTTCTCTGCATCCTTTTGTGGTAAAAAAATCTTTACCAATGGTAAAACAGTACTCATTAGTATCCCTTCAAAACCTTTATCATTATCTTTTGGAATTTGATATAGAGACAAAAACAGGATATGGCTCGCCAGAGACGTTATTTGATGTTCTGGTTGGTAAATTTTGCCTTGATTCAAAATAACTAAAACCGCCCCATTGTGGGCGGTTTTATTTTTAGGGTGATGTTATTTCTTTTTTGCAACGTTTGCTACTTGTTTTACAAGGCGTGATAGTCTGCGGCTTGCAGTTTGCTTTTTCAAAACACCGCGTTTTGCTGCCTTATCCAGTTTTTGCTGAGCCATCTTCATGAGATCGGCTGATACTTCACCAGCTTCAATTGCTTTGTGGACTGCCTTTAGGGCATCCTTGTAAGCTGTGCGAACGATTTTGTTTTGAATAGCACGTTTTTTAGCTTGACGAAGAGCCTTTTTGGCAGCATCTTTGATTGGCATATATAAATTAACAATAAGCAAAGAACAATCACAATTTGTTACTTGGTATTTGTTCGTTGCTGTTTACAGATAAAATGAGAGCGGTTTGAGTATATACAATAAAGTGTTTTTTGTCAAGGTTATCACTCTTCTAGCGTTTTTGGCCGTTCAATCTGGAGAGGTTCAATCACCTTTTCACCGTCAGTAATTTTTACAACATCTTTGTCTATTTTACCAAGTTCTTTGTAGGCCTGGTTGAACATACCGACGGTAGTGCCTAGATTGTTGCCCAGCTTTTGCATATAAGTATCAAAACTGGACAAATGCGCCCCAAGCTGTTCGACGCGTTTTCGGATCTCTTTGGCTGACTCCTCGATTGAAAGTGCACGTAGACCTTGGAGTACAGTCTGGAGATAAGCGGCAAAAGTGGTTGGTGAAACAATAATTACCTTTTTTTCTTTGAAAGCATAATCAATTAAACTTCTGGTGTTTACTTTAACCGTCCCAACCTCATTTATTAAAAGGTCATAATAAATACCTTCGGCCGGGATAAACATGAATGCAAAATCCAATGTCCCTTCTTTTGGCTTAATGTATTTGGCGGTTTCATCGATTCTTTTTTTCAAATCAGCCTTGAAGTCTCTCTCCAACTCTTCTTTTTTGGTCGGATCAATCTCATCAATGATACGTCTGTAGTTATCAAGGGAAAATTTGGCATCGACTGGTAGGATCTGGTCTTTGATAAAGATAGCAGCGTCTACAATATCTCCATCTTGAAATGCATATTGGGTTTTGAATGAGCCTGGAGGTAAAATATTACTGAGAATTAGCTCTAATCCAGCTTCACCCAGACTACCTCGGTTTTTTGAGCTAGTAAGAACCTTCTCAAAGTTTTTCATTTGGTCGGTAAAAGTTAAAACCTGCTTGTTTGTTTCATCAAGTTTTGTCAGACGTTCGGTAACATCACTAATTATTCGAGTGCTTTGTGAAAACTGTGACTGAATTGTTTTGTGGATACTTTCTTGAGTTTCATTCATTACCCTATGTGTGTCAGCCATTTTTTGATCCATCGTTCGGGTGAGCTCTTGGACCTGCTGTTGGAGCATAAGAAATAAGTTTTGCTCCCCGTCTTTGGGTGAATTTAGGGTAATCATTTTTTTGTACATCAAAAAGATCATCACAAGCGTAATAATTAGGAGAACGGCGAGAAGAACTAGAATATAGATCATAAGACAATTGATTTTTTTAATGGTAAGGCGTAGTATAGCAGATGTCTTTTGGAAGTAAAATGGATTTTGTAAATTAATTTTCTGTATATAATAATTGTACGACACATTAAAATCTTTATTTTAAGCTAATTTAGTGGACAATTTACTGTCCTTGTAGTTCAATGGATAGAACAAGTCCGTCCTAAGGACGAAATGCAGGTTCGATTCCTGCCGAGGACACAAAAAGTTTTTTTGGTCGAGAACATATCCACACTAGATTGTGCCTGTTGACGCTTTCCTAAGTAATGATTTGTTAAAATTGACACTGGGTATATTTTGGTCTAATATGGTTTAAAGCTGAACATTTTCGCTTGTTAATGGGCCTATGGTCTAGTGGTATGACGCGGCATTCGCATTGCCGAAGCGGCAGTTCGATTCTGCCTAGGTCCACAATCTGTAAAGTAAAGAACATTGGGTTAACTTTGGAAGTATCCAGACTAACTTAATTTTTAAGTAGCCACCAAGGGGTGGTTTTTTGTTTGTTAACTCACAGGCCGGTGTAATTATGTGTCTTTGGTCAAGTGTAATTTTGGTAGGTGGTCTGGGTTAACTTGTTAAGGTTTTTTATGTAGGTAAGTCTAAGTGTGTTCCTGGTTTTAGTAGTTTCATGGTTCATTGGGTAAGTTATATAATTGTTCCATGTGGAACAATTATATATAATTAGTTTGTAAGGTCTATATGATGTAATTTTTGTAAATGTATACGCTATAGTATACAAATATAATATTTTTTATTTTTTTCTGTGTATAAATCTGTGGGGTAATGTGTGTATCTTGTATATAAAAGTGGGTTTTAAGTCCTATTTTGGTAAGGTAGGGAGTTTCGCGGTAAATCAAAATGTTCCATGTGGAACATTTATATATTTTGAAAAGTTGGATTAGTGATCAGAGATCAGATTTACCTTATTTTTTTCTTTGAAATGTAGAGGCTGTGTGATGGGTGGTGAAAGGGTGGTTTGAAAAGTAAAAATAATAGGTTAAAAATTATCTATAAATATAAAATTTAGCTTTATTTATGTATAAATATAATGTCGTACAATTATAAATAATAAATTTAATTAAATATTTACTAATTTGCTATAAAAAGATGGGCGGTATAGTGAATTTTATACTAGGCATTTTTAAAATAAATTATTTTTGTAGATGGCTTGTTAATTACACTAACATTGTTTATGCCTTCATTTTTTGGAGCAAACAAATCCGCCAAAGGCGGTGGAAATGATAAATAATATTTGGTAAAACTGTAAATAAAGCTCCAGAAATTAATAATTAAGTGTAAAATACATGTGTTAGATAAGGTTTTTAGAAGCGTGCTTGATTTTTTCTTTTCATTGTGGTTAAATACTCAAGCTTTTTGGATTGTAATCAAATTTATTTAAGGTCGGGCCTGTAGCGTAACGGTTATCGCGCCTCCATGGCATGGAGGAGATTAGGGGTTCGATTCCCCTCAGGTCCACAAAGTGGATGAAAGCCGGGATAGCTCAGTGGTAGAGCGAAGGCCTGAAGAGCCTTGCGTCGTCAGTTCGATCCTGACTCCCGGCACTGGTAAATATATCATTTTCGTGATACATTTATCGAATCAAGTTAAAAATAAGCAAGCGGGCTTGCCCGCCGAAGCTTCAGAGAAAGCGGGGTGTAGCTCAGTTGGCTAGAGCGACTGGTTTGGGACCAGTAGGCCGAAGGTTCGAGTCCTTTCACCCCGACAAATTAGGAACTTTTTCTAAACAAAAAATATCGCTTAGTTGCGATATTTTTTGTTTATTATGGGTTTTAAATTTAAATAAAAAATTGATTTATAAAATATTGTGACTTAAGCACTTGATTTCTTTTGTGGTTGCTGTATACTATTCACACCAACAGCCAAAAGCGCTATAAAGCGCATAGCGCGGGATAGAGCAATTGGCAGCTCGCAGGGCCCATAACCCTGAGGTTCCCGGTTCGAGTCCGGGTCCCGCAACCACGGACCAGTCAAAAAGTTG
>CAZVNO010000047.1:0-7130 GCA_964628715.1 uncultured Gammaproteobacteria bacterium
AGCATTCCACCAGCTGATTTAAATATTGAAAAAGCAATTGAACTTTTGGCAAAACCTCAAGGCCCACAAATTCTTGGAACCGATGAAGCAACCGGTAAATCAATCACCATACGAACCGGCAGATTTGGCCCATATGTTCAACTTGGCGAAGATGAAGATACAAAAAAAGCAAAAAAAGTGGCTCTTACTTATGGGCCAAAACATACCCCAATTAGTACTACGATTAACATTGACCGCCTGACACTTCCGGAAGCAAAGGCAGTCATTGGTCTTCCACGATTGGTTGGAGAAAGTTCTGGAGAAAAAATTATTGCTAGTATCGGTCGTTTTGGGCCATATATAAAAAAGGTTGATGATTTTCGTTCAATTCCAAAAGATAAAGATCTATTCTTGATTACCCTGTCAGAGGCCGAAACAATTTTTGCAGAAGAAAAGAAAGGCCGGGGCGGAAGAAAAAAAGCAACTATTCTAAAAGATTTTGGGATTGACGCTGGTACCGGGAAACCAATCCAAATCCTAGACGGGAAATATGGTCCATATGTGAGCAATGGAACAAAAACTTTTGCTTCTGTCCCAAAAGAAATGAACATAGAAGAGATAACTTTGGACAAAGCAAAAGAACTTTTGGCTAATAAAAAAAGCAAAAGAAAGAAAAAATAAATTAATAAAACCCCCAATCAGGGGGTTTTATTTTCTTGCCAAAAACCCATAATTAAGGTTAAATACCTAAATCAAATCGGCACTAGAGTTATATGACAAAAAAGAAAACAATTGATGACTTGATTAAAACTGTATCCTCTTACGCACCCCCGTCTGAACTTGAAATGGTCCGCCTTGCTTATGATTTTGCGGCTGCGGCCCACGAAGGTCAATTTAGAAAATCTGGCGAACCATATATTGTCCATCCGCTCGCAGCCGCACAAATGTTGGCAGACATGCATATTGATCCGGTTATCGTGATCGCCACCCTATTACACGACGTCCCAGAAGATACTTCTGTAACAATTGAAGATATTGAAAAAAATTTTGGCAGCGAAATTGCCGGGCTTGTTCGAGGTATTACAAAACTTGGTAAGCTTAAATATCGCGGTGTCGAAAGATATATTGAAAATCTTCGCAAAATGTTTGTCGCGATGGCCGAAGATGTCCGTGTAATGATCATGAAATTTGCCGACAGAATAAACAATTTGGAAACACTTGGCGCGCTTCCTCCGCCAAAACAATACCGAATAGCCTTGGAAAGTTTGGAAATCTACGCTCCAATTGCCGGTCGTCTTGGTATGGCAGAAATGAAGGGACAACTCGAAGATCTGGCTTTTCGTTATGTCTATCCATCAGAGTACAAACGAGTCCGCGAACTCATGGAAGAAAAATTAAAATACAAAGAAGCTCATCTTCACCGCACCGAGGCATCAGCGGCGGAAGAACTCAAAAAAAGTGGCATCCCAGTCATATCAATTGCTGGCAGAAGTAAACGTTTGTACAGCTTTTATCAAAAACTGCAACGAAAAAATAACGACACTAGTAAAATATTTGACCTAGTCGCGATTCGCATTATAGTCCCAACGGTAGCGGATTGTTATGCTACCCTTGGAATATTGCACAAAATTTGGAAACCAATGCGTGGACGCATAAAAGACTACATTTCTCAACCAAAACCAAATCACTATCGCTCTCTCCACACAACGGTTTTTGATGAAAACGGAGAAATTGTTGAGTTCCAGATTCGTACCCCTGAAATGCACGAGGAGGCTGAATTTGGTATCGCAGCCCATTGGCATTATGATGAAAACGGATCAAGATTACCAATGCGCGAACTACGTTGGGTAAAAGAATTGGCAGAAATTCAAAAAGAAATGCTCAACCGTCTTTCTAACCTAGAAGAGCTAAAAGTTGATTTTCTTGCCAGTCGAATTTTTGTCTTCACGCCAAAAGGTGACGTGATCGATCTACCAGAAGACGCAACTCCAGTTGATTTTGCTTACCACATTCATAGTCATATAGGCAACACCTGTATCGGCGCGCGTGTAAATGACAAAATGGTAAACCTGGAAACACCACTAAAAAATGGTGATGTTGTTGAAATTATTGTCGACAAAAACCGCAAAGGGCCAAGTGAAGACTGGATAAAATTTGTAAAGACACAGACAGCCAAATACCACATCAAATCAGCCAACCGTTCACAGGTTACTAAGTGGCTAAAGAGTGTTTTGAAGAAAAAATAACACTCAATTAGGACAACTCATTCATGAGTCGTTTAAATTCTTCTTTTGAATAATAAGAAATTGTAATAGTCCCCTGTTCTCCCCGGGATGTAATTTTGACAGAACTTCCCAATCTGTCCTGGATCAGCTCTTCTTGTGCAATCAAATTTGGATCGCGCCGAACTGAACCTTTGCGCGAAGCAGCGCCACGGCCAGCCACAATCTGTTCAACATCACGGACGCTTGCATTCTCACCAATCATTTCCGAAAATACTTTCATTTGATCGTTTGTATTTTTCAAACTCAAAATTGCCTTTGCTTTGCCGGTAGAAATTTTTCCATCCATCAAGGCTTTTTGAATCGGTTCTGGAAGATCAAGTAAACGAACAGCGTTTGCCACAGTAGGACGGCTCTTACCGACTCGAGTAGCCACATCATCTTGCGTCAAACCAAACTCATCAATCAAACGCTGATAAGCGAAGGCTTCTTCAATAACACTCAAATTCTGACGTTGAATGTTTTCAATCAACGCCAATTCCAATTTTTCTTGTCTTGTAGCAGTACGAACTATTGCCGGCACAGTTACCAACCCAGCAATAGTAGAAGCACGCAGACGACGTTCACCGGCAATAAGCTCATAGCCTCCGTCATCTCTTTCGGTAACAACAAGCGGTAACATGACGCCATGTAATTTTATTGAAGCAACCAAATCTTCCAGATCAGAATGAGAAAATTCTTTTCGCGGCTGTTCTGCATTTGGCACAATTTCCGTAATCGGAATTTGCCAGATTTTATCAGCGTCTATACTACCGCGAGTTTCTTTGTGCAAAATACCATGAGATGGTTTTTGCTGTGGGATTAGTGAACCCAAACCTTTGCCAAGGGCCATAGAATTATAAGTGATGTTTTTCCAAAATTTCTTCAGCTAAACGTTCATAGGCTTTTGCGCCCTTACCATTTGGCTCGTAGTGCAAAATTGATTGACCAAAACTGGGCGCTTCTGCCAATCTGACTGTTCTTGGTATGACACTTCGAAAAATTCGATCCGGAAAATATTTATAAAGTTCATTCATTACATCTTCGGACAAACGCGTGCGTTTGTCAAACATAGTAATAACAGCGCCTAAAATTTTTAACTCCGGTTTTATATTACCCTGAACCAAACTGATTGTTTCAAGAAGCTGCCCCAAACCTTCGAGCGCATAGTACTCTGCCTGAACTGGAATAAGTAATTCATCAGCCGCGACCAAACTATTTATTGTCAAAAGACCAAGAGATGGTGGACAATCTATCACCACATAATCATACGCATGCTTGATCTCTTCCAAAAGATCACGTAACTGATGCTCGCGACGTTCAACGTCCACAAGCTCGATATTGGCTCCGGCCAAATTTGGAGTCGCCGGCGCAATCCTCAAACCCTCATGGCCAGTATTGTGAATAATATCATGCAATCTTTTTTGTTTTGACAAAGCCTCATAAATACCGTGTTCCAAAGTATCCTTTACCACGCCCAAACCGCTGGTCGCATTGGCCTGCGGGTCCATATCCACCAAAAGCACAAATTTACCCAATTCAGCCAAATAAGCCGCAAGGTTTACAGCCGTGGTAGTTTTCCCTACCCCACCTTTTTGATTCACTACAGTGATGATTTTTGTCATAACAGTCCATAGTATACAGGAGATTGACAATAATGACAAAACTGATATAATGAAGGCCACAAATCAAGGGCGAGTGGCGGAACCATGCACCATATAAGGTGCATGGCTGTGTACCCCTTGTGGTACACTGTTGGAGGATTGTATGTACTATTCATATATTCTTCTTATGAAGAATGGGCAGCTATATGCTGGTTCTACCCAGGATCTAAAGAGGAGAATGCAAGAACATACCAATGGTAGAAGTACTACTACAAGTAAATACTTGCCAGTAAGGCTGATATTTTACGAAGCATTCTTAGCAAAAGAAGATGCGATTCGTAGAGAGCGATACTTCAAAACAACCAAAGGAAAAAGTACGTTACGACTAATGTTAAGACATACGTTGGAAAACATATGAACTAAGGGCGAGTGGCGGAATTGGTAGACGCACGGGACTCAAAATCCCGCGATAGCAATATCATGAGAGTTCGATTCTCTCCTCGCCCACAGATAAAATCACCCCTCCCCGAACGCTTCGGGAGGGGTGATTTTCTTTATTTAAGATGTAACATATTGACCACTCTTTGCATTATATTAGTTGTAGTCTGATTCCGAACTATGACAACAGAAGAAGAAAAGATGCTAGTCACAGAAGCCCAGAACGGCAGCCAAAAAGCTATAGGCCTACTTTGGGATAGTATAACACCAAAATTATACGGGTACTTGGTTAACGTACTCAAAGACAAAAACCTGGCTGAAGATATTTTGCAAAATACCTGGCAAAAAGCAATCCAATCTTTGCCAAAATATGAATATCGCAATATCCGATTCTCTGCCTGGTTGTTTGCTATTGCCAAAAATGAATGTCGACAACACTGGCGCAGCACAAAACCGGAGGACACGCTTGATTCGGTAGAAAAAAAATTATCGTACACATCGACACAAAACGATAGCAACCTAATGATTGACCATATCATGAAAATTTTACCAGAAAATGACCAAGAACTATTAAGATTGCGTTACATTGCCGACCTATCTTTCAACGAAATAGCTAAAATTTTACGAATCACACCTATCACCGCACGTGTTCGAATTCACCGCTCTCTTGCCCGGGCTAGAAACATACTCAAAAAAGAATCCTTATGAAATACTCCTCAAAAAAAATCAAAACATTTTTTCGTAATTGGGGAAATACTCAGGTAGTATCTCCAGAGCGCAATGATCAACTAAAGCAAAGTCTGTTTGTTAATTTACCGACTCGCCCTAAAATCCCATTAGTCGGTCCGTCATTTAGATTCCATATATCCCGTTTATCATTTATATGCCTTGGACTTGCTTGTTTAACTTTATTTATCAACACCGAAAACATATCCAAAGTTACATCTTATTTTTCATCATACCACGAAATTACCCCACCATTTTTTCCCCTTAACGAAGCGCCAAACTTTTTTGAATCATATGGTGTAACAAACTTCGGAATGAATACACTAAATGATTATTCGGATTTTCAAACTGAAAAAAGAAGTCGGGGCACTCTTTTGTCCTCCTCAGGTGGATCACCAATTGAAGATACGCGTGAGTTTATGAAAACTGATTATTCTGCCACTATAAAAACTCGTCATGTTGATACCGATGGCAAAAAAATAAAATTATTAGTACGTGGATACGGCGGTTTGGTAAATAATATTTCTTTAGGAGACGAAAAAGGCTTTATCTCTTTTGCAATCCCAAAATCTGAATTTGAATCATTCCGTGATGATTTGAAAGAAATTGCGGATGGTCGCTACTTGGTTGAACAAAAATCAGATGCAAATTTGCTGAACCAAAAAAAAATATTGGAAACACAAACCAGAAAAACAAATGAATCGCTCCAAAACCTAAAAAAATCTCTTGAAACAGTAACAGAAGAACACAACCGAATTAGCTCTCAGATAGAAACAAACTTGCGTTTCTATGCAAATGAAAAACAAAATATCGCCAATCAACTAAACAAAAATCCAAACGATAAAGAAGAGATACAGAGACAGCTTACGCGTGTAAACCAAAATATTCAAACAAACCAAACAAAATTGGAGAATGAAAACCAAGTATTTTCAAATCAGGAACAATCCATAAAATCACAAATATCATCAACAGAATCTGCCCTTGATTCACTAAAAGAAAAAGATCGCCAATTCACAAACACAATCGAAACAGTGACTGGAAACATTAAACTACAGTGGGTGAGTTTCACTGATATAATTGGTCTTTACTTACCAAAACAATGGTTGCCGATCTCGTTTTTTTTACTAGCAGTAGTAACAGTTATTTCTTCACGTTACCGAACTGTCGACCAAGAAAAATTCTGATAAACCCAATCAGCAATATCTCTCGCATCAGTAAACCGAGCTTCGTTTGTTGCCGCTCCAAAAACAACAACATCCAAAGTATGACCAAGATCATCCTGGACTTCTAGGGCAACGTTATAACCAGCAGCCGGCGTGTAGCCAGTTTTTCCACCAAGCGCATGGAAAGAATGCGGTACCCAACCCAAAAGCAGCCAATTAGTATTCCAAACATGATGTTTTTTCTTACGCTCTACAGAATAAATTTCGTACTCTGGAATAATTAAAGCTTCATGAATTTCCGGAGAATTCATTGCTGTATTCAATAAAATTGAAGTGTCAAAAGCATTTGATGTATTGCCTTCGTCGAGCCCTGTAGGCTCTACAAACACAGTATTATGCATTCCGAGTTCACGCGCTTTATTGTTCATACGTTCAACAAACATAGCCCGAGGTTGTCCTAGGGCGTCAACCATTGAAAGGATTGCCTTGTTTGAAGAAGCGATTAAGGTCATATTCCAGAGGTCTCTCATAGTATAAGTATCACCAGCATACATATGAGTATCGTCAACATTATCAGCAACAACAGTGGTAGTGGCAGTCCAATTTGGATTTGACTCAAGAATAACAAGGGCGCTCATTAATTTTGTAATACTAGCAAGCACTCGATTTTCGCCTGCATTTTTATCGTAAATAATAACGCCTGAAGTAACATCTTTTACAGCTACAGAGGCGGCAGATGTTGTCGGCGCTGTCGTACTTGTTACTTGGACTGGGATAGGCACAGGAGGAGATAAAACGATCGGGGGCAGTTCTTCGCTGTCGCCGCCTTTTGCTGGGCCATAAAAAAACCCAACCAGACGGTTTGGTCCAGACAAATTTTTAAAATAAAAAATAGAGGTGCCAAGCAAAAAAATAAACAAAAACAAAAAAAATCGATGCCAAAACTGACGTCGACGAAC
>CAZVNO010000048.1:0-1370 GCA_964628715.1 uncultured Gammaproteobacteria bacterium
CTATGCTCTCTCTGGCCGGAGCAACCAACCAACAATTGAACTAACAATACTCAAAATTAGCGCGCCCCAAAATGCCGGCCAAAAACCAGTCACAGTAAAACCTTTTACGATAGTCGCCACGAGCCAAAGCATACAGGCGTTCACTACCAAGGTAAACAGGCCAAGGGTCACAATATTAACCGGAAGGGTCAAAAAAATAGCAATCGGACGGATAACCGCATTAATCAATGCCAAAACAAGTACAGTGATCAGAGCCGCATAAAAACCATTAACTACAATACCAGGCACGTAATATGCTATCGCCATAAGCGTAACCGCATTCACAAGCCAACGAATTAATATACTCATATTTAGCAATTTAAGGTATAAAAAACAACATATATAGCTAAATCTATTATACCGTCTAAAAACTCCAAAATCAATTACCCACATCAACCACAACACGTTCACCATCAGAAGAAATAGCCACATTCCCAGTCTCTTCTGTACTACATACTTTACCACCCAAACTATGAAATCGCCGAATAATCCTTAATGAGGGTAAATGATATGAATTTCCTTTGCCAACAGAAATCGAAGAAATAGCCGGCGAAACAATATTCAATAATGCAACGCTACTTGCAGTAGCACTGCCATGATGACCAACTTTCAGGATATCGCTATCCAATTCTTTGCCATATTTTTTAATTATATAAGGTTCAAGAGTTGACTCCATATCACCAGTAAAGAGAGTTTTGATATTGCCGTATTGAAGTGTAAATACGATTGAAGTGTCATTAACGTCATGTCCAGAATCACCGGTATCAGTACCCATTTTATCTTTTGAGATATCACGATCTGGATACAAAAAATGAATAGAAGAACTGGCTATAGATAAAGTCCGTTCATTTTTTACTTGGATATATGCTGAGCCATCGGCAATTTCCTGCTTTATTGTGTCCCAAAAATACTCCCAGGCAGTGTCGTTTTTTCTTTCCAAACCATTGTAATAGATATGTCTGATCGTGAAACGCTTCATCACATCAATACAGCCACCATAATGATCAGTGTGGGGGTGCGTAACAATAAGATAATCAATCGTCCGATCTCCAGCCGACATTACCTTGCCAAGGGATGACAAAATTCTCGCGTCCAAAGAGCAATCGACCAGCATATCTTCTCCATTTGGAAATTCAATATATGATGCGTCGCCCTGGCCAATATCAAGAAAATGAATGGCAATTTCATTTTTACTTTTTTTGCCAAATATTTTTTCGATGACTGATGATTTGTCCAAAGATGCCTGAAAATTTTTTTGAGACACACTTTTTTCTTCCAAATCTTTTTTTGATCGTACATAAGCCAAAGCGCCCAAATCCAAAAAAAGTAAC
>CAZVNO010000048.1:1380-7035 GCA_964628715.1 uncultured Gammaproteobacteria bacterium
TAACAAAATGACAATCAAAATAATTCTTTTCATATAATTTTATCCCGATGCGATATTTTTTTGGAAAAACTGATATATTGCCAAACACCAAACAAATAAACCAATACCATCCCCCACCATGGTAGTCTCATATCAACTGCCGCAAAATTCAATCCCGAAAACCAATGTACAATTACAATGACATATTTCATGCCAAAATGAGTTAAATAGGCAAATAAGTTGGCAACTGGTGTAATAAAAAAACTAATCACAACCGTACAAAAACCAAAAAGCATAAGCCACGGCACTATCCACAAAATCAAAACATTTACGATTGGAGCGACAATAGACAAACGACCAAACTGGAACAAAATAAGCGGCAATGTAGTCGCGATAGCAGAGAGTGTCGTTGCAAAAGATTCTTTGGTACCCAAAAAATCTGGAATTTTTCTAAACCAATAATCAAAAAGTGGCGTAAGGTACACAATGCCGATCGTAGACAAAAAGGACAATTGAAAACCAACATCCCAAAGCAAAATAAAAGGATTAAACAATGTCATGACAGCAGCCGTAAAAACAAGCACATTACCGATTCTCGCCAACCGGCCAAGCTGTTTGGCGAGTAAAACCAAAAAGGCCATAATCCCAGCTCGCACAGCCGAGCCGGATGCACCGGTCATAATCACAAAAATAAAAATTCCGACAGAAATAAAATAAAAAGCTTTTTGCCGTGGGATATAAAAAACATTAATAAGAATTGCCATAAGCGCCGCGGCAATAATTGAAATATTGAAACCAGAGATCGCCACAATATGCGTTACACCTGTCCTCTGGAAATCTTCCCCCAAATCTCCCAGACCTCCACGATACCCATACAAAATCCCAGCCATAAAACTCGCTTCTGGCTCTGACCACAGGAGCGATAATTTGGCTGCAAAAGCGTCTTTTGCCGTCAAAAGATATTTAAGAATATCATTCCCCTCTCCTGCGCCAATCTTTTGGATCTGTGGACGGATACAGGTAAGAGATACTCCGTACCTAGCCAGATACATATCATACCTAAATACCGGAGTGTCCGGATTATTTTTATCAACAATTGGCTTTGGCGCTTCCAGATCACAGACAATTTTTAATTTATCACCATAATTGTAGCGCGGATACAAACCGCTTTTCATATAAACCAGTCCTCTATTGGCTCCGAACTTTTGACTCTGAACTTCAACAATATATCTCACCCCATCTGTCCGAACATCCGGATCTGCAACCACATATCCTTCAAACGTCGCATCTTTATTTTGATAAGATCTAATTTCAGAAGTCGGAAATGCATAGAGATATCGGGTCGCTCCAAGCATAAAACAAAAAAGTATTGCTGCAAAAAACCTGCTAACCGGTTCTTTCCAAAAAAGAATAATCATGACTATCGCAGACAAGAGAACTGCGAGAAAATGAATAGCTAATTGCTGAATATCAAAATATATCTGAACGACAGAAGCAGCTGCCACACCGCATAAAAATAAAAAACAAAACGCCAGAAACGTTTTGCTTTTTGAAATTATAATTTTATCTATCATACCCCCCTAACCTAAATTAGAATTCGGCGCTTGTGTTATCTTCAATCACCACCCACTTTGTCCCGATCGCTGTAAACTCTATTTCGGCCATGCGGTAATACGGACCGCCAAATTTTAGAAAACCATCATGTACTGGGAACGCAATTTTTGGTTTCACAGCCTTGCCATAATCAATCGCTTCACTCATTTTCATCCATGGGGCGACGGCAGGATAAGCAAGAATATCTATCGATCGGTCAGGCAACGTCAAAGCATCTCCCGGGTAAAATAATTTATCGTTGATAATATACCCGGTATTTCGGACAATCGGCAGGTTCGTGTAAATAAAAGCGTGATTCGTTCCAACCCCTTCAATTCGAACATTTTTTATTGTTGTGACATCTTTATCAAGAAGTAATGAAAAATTGATCCCCACTTCAGATAATTTTTGCCCAACGCCTGGATTTGTAAAAATCTTTGCGCTTGGATTATTTACCAAAATCGTTTGCAGCGACTCGATACTTAGATGATCCTGATGTTCGTGAGTGATAAGAATAACATCAAGATTTTCAACTGTATTTTGACTATTTGAAAAAGCCCCCGGATCAATGAGGACTCGAACGTCATTTTCTTCAACCAACAGACACGAGTGACCGAACTTCGTGATATGCATATCTTTTTAGTGTCCTTGCAGAACAATATAGAATATTATATTCGGGAACAATTCCAAGCTTAAGATATTTTTGTTTCGTATTTTCTGGAAGATATTTAAATCCTCGAACCAAGCGGCGACAAAGCAGAGAGCCACAGGCACATTCCATTTCCCAAGAATCCTCATCTAGAGTTGTGGAATAATCCCAAGTCAACTCTTCGCCAATAGATATATCCCTAACGGCAACTGCGTAAGCCTTAGTATTATTGATAATTAAACCACAATTTGGATCGCATGAATGATTAATATAGTCATCAAAATCACCGGTAGGGCCAAAATAAAGATCCTTACCAATCTGGACATAGCGATCAGCTTCGCCATGACGTTCTTTTGGCAAATCATTCAGGCAAAGAAGCGGACCATAAAAACGGCAGATACGTTCGCCGCGACTAATTTTCTTTTTTGCAAAAACTCCTTTTCCGTATCGACTGATGTCGACGTACAGTGCGCTCATAGCGCGAGAAGATGCTAGAGAACAATAGAAAGCATTTTTCCTTTTATATAAATGACCTTCTTCGGTACTTTATTTTCTACCCATTTCTGTACGTTGTCAAGCGAAAATGCCATTTTCTTGATACTTTCTTCATCAGCATCTGTGGATATCTCCATCGTTGCACGTAATTTACCGTTGATTTGGATGGCCAAGATAAAATTATCTTTTATAAGTTTTGACTCATCAAATTTTGGCCAATTTTCATACGCGATTGTTTTTTTATAGCCTAATCGAGACCACAATTCTTCTGCTATATGAGGCGCAAAAGGTGACAACAAAAGAACTAAAGTTTCAAAAGCTTCACGGGAAACTTTTCCATTCTTATTGCCCAGCTTATTTTCTAAAGCATTTGCATAAACCATTAACGCAGAAATTGCGGTGTTAAAATTCATATTTTCAATTCTTGCACTAACTTCAGCTATTGTTTTGTGCATCAACCAAGGCTTTTCCAACTTGTGGTCTCCAATCCTACTTCCTAATCTCCATACTTTGTCCAAAAATCTTCGTACACCAACCAACCCATTGGTATCCCACGCCACCGCTTGATCAAACGGACCCATAAACAAAATATATGTGCGGAGTGCATCGGCGCCATATTCACGGATCATATCGTCTGGGTTCACTACATTTCCGCGAGATTTACTCATCTTCTCACCGTCGGACGCCAAGATAATTCCATGACTGGTGCGTTTCTTATATGGTTCTAGAGTTGGGACGACACCGATATTGTACAAAAATTGATTCCAAAAACGCGAGTACAACAAGTGCAGTACTGTATGCTCCATACCACCATTGTACCAGTCAATCGGTGCCCAGTACTCCAAAGCTTTTTTGCTGGCCAATGCTTTTTCATTCTTTGGATCCATGTAGCGAAGGAAATACCAACTCGACCCTGCCCAATTTGGCATAGTGTCGGTCTCTCGTCGTGCCGGCCCGCCACACTGCGGACACTTGGTCTTCACCCATTTGTCCATGGCAGCGAGCGGTGACTCGCCAGTGTCAGTCGGCTGGTACTTATCAATCTTTGGCAATTTGAGTGGCAAATCTTTTTCTGGAAGAGGAATCCAACCAGAAATTGTTGCGGCGTTCAACACTTCTGGTTCTTGCGTGACTGAACCATCTTGTTTGTCAGGACTACTAAAATGTCGATAGGTCGGGGTAACAACAAGTAAATCTCCATTGACCTTTTCTGACAACTCAACCAAATGTTCTTTCTTTATGACACCATAAGACTGATCAGCGAGGATAACAAATTTATTTGCTTTTGATTTTATTTTCTTCCAGTCAAAACGCCAATTACTGCTTGCATCTACTGCTGGTCGAGGTTTGTCATTGTAAGATGGCTTGTACGCAGGGTCTACTAAAATCACTTTATGAATTTTCTTTTTGCTTTTTTCAAGTAACCGATACGTGACTGGCCCACCCAAACTATGTCCAACAATAATCGTATTCTGGTCAATCGGAAATGGTGCATTATCCAAGACAAATTTTGCCTGTTCGTTCACCTTTGGTTTATCACTATTTGGGAGATCAGGATTCCACACGGTATGACCTTGTTTTTCCAATTCTTTTTGAAGCCATGGTTTAAAGCCACGTTTAGAAGTCGAACCAAAACCATGAAGAATGATATAGTTATACTTTTTTTGCTCGCATGCATCACAATGTACCAATGGAATCGGTTCACCCCAATAACGCTGGCGAGAAAATACCCAATCACGGAGTTTAAATTGCACTTTGCGCTTGCCAATTCCCTGTTCCTCAAGCCAGGCAATCACTTTTTCTTTGGCTTCCGAAGTTTTTAAACCATTCAAGAAATCAACTGAATTATCACTAATACCCCCTGACGTCCAACATACCTCCCCTTTTTTTAGTTTATTCAACCATTCTGCGAACTCATTTCTATTTTTAAACCGTGAATTTTCTCCAATTGAAAATCCATTCGAAGGAACAACTACATTTTTACTTGGCAACCCAAACTTCTGCGCAAACTCAAAATCACGCTCATCATGCGCTGGCACAGCCATAATAGCGCCAGTTCCGTATGAACCCAGCACATAGTCCGCTACCCAGATAGAAATCTCCTCGCCACTTGCTGGATTAATCGCCTTTACACCTTTCAATTCCACTCCGGTTTTTTCTTTATCCACCGCCGAACGTTCCATGTCAGATTTCTTTTTCGCGGCACCAACATACGTTTCAACTTCGGCCTGATTCACGATTCTCCCGCTCGTAAGCGGAACCCCGCCCACGGCGGTGGCTAATTCCTTATTCATGAGCAAGGGATGTTCTGGCGCAATCACCAAATAGGTCGCACCAAAAATCGTATCTGGCCGCGTCGTAAACACTTTAATTCCTGATTCTTGATTCTTGATTCGAAACTCAATTTCAGCTCCTTCACTTCGTCCAATCCAATTCTCCTGCTGCACTTTGGCACGTTCGATATAATCAACTTCTTTCAACCCTTCGAGAAGAGAATCGCCATACTTGGTGATAGCAAGCATCCACTGCTCTTTGTCACGTTTCTCGACCGGACCGCCGCAGCGCTCACAACAGCCATCAACAACTTCTTCATTGGCCAAACCAATTTTATCTTTAGGACACCAATTGATCGGCTGTTTCTTTTTGTACGCGAGACCATGTTTGTAGAGCTGGAGAAAAATCCACTGTGTCCATTTGTAATATTTTGGATCGGTTGTATCGACCACCCGTGACCAATCAAAACCAAAACCAAGCTCCTGCAACTGGCGCGTAAAAGTAGCGATATTTTCTTTGGTTACTTCTACCGGCGGACGACCGGTCTTGATCGCAAAATTTTCTGTTGGCAAACCAAACGCATCAAATCCGATCGGATACAATACATTCTCACCCTGCATGCGGTGTTTGCGCGTAATTACATCCATCGCGGTGTATGAACGCGG
>CAZVNO010000049.1:0-698 GCA_964628715.1 uncultured Gammaproteobacteria bacterium
ATTGGAATCCGTGGTATTGCAGTCAATATTCAGGTTTCCATTCTTATGCTTGGGGCGGTGGTTCAGGAAAATGCACAAAGGCGGGATGTAGGGTGGAAAAAAAAGAGAAATTGATGATCCGCAAATTTTCGATGATGAGGGTTTTGAGTATAAATGCGTCCGGTAAAAGTAAGAGGGGATCGTCACGCGCGCGAAGAAATGTGCACGGCAACGACCCCCCCCGGCAATCCTACTGTGCTCTCTCTAGAGCAAATAGATTGTCGAACTTGTGAACTCTTTGACGCGGTCAGGCTCTTCTTCGAGAGCCACTCGGTAGCTGGTACTTTTCCCGTCACATGAGAAAGCGCCAGCCTCCGAGGCTCTCCACAGAATCTCTTCTGGTTTGTATGGCTTGTCATCGGTTCCGACGACAATGACCGTCCCAACTGGAGTCGCCTTTGCGTACATGGTTCCACCCCTCCGTTACTGTATAGCATACGCTTTATTTTTGACTATGCAATAGAAAGTAGTTGTTGTATAATCCAAACATAATTTTTATTTAGATATTATTATGGTAAGTGCGCCAATACCGGATAATGAGGCTGATAGGCAAGCAGTTGTCGAGTCATTTGGTATTTTGGATACTGCCCCTGAGGAGCGTTTTGATCATATAACCAAAGCTGCCACAGAAAAACTTAAAGCACCTATTTCTACAGTTT
>CAZVNO010000049.1:708-4405 GCA_964628715.1 uncultured Gammaproteobacteria bacterium
TAAGAATCGCGAATGGTACAAATCATGCGTTGGTGTCCCGGCAAAGGAGGGCAAACGAGACGTGTCATTTTGTGGACATGCCATGCTTGCTACTGAAGTTTTTGTGGTCGAGGATACGCTCCTTGATGACAGGTTCAAAGATAATCCCTCGGTAATCGGGAAGCCGTTTATTCGTTTTTACGCCGGAGTGGCTCTACATGACAAAAAGACGCATTTGTCGATTGGTGTTTTGTGCATAAAGGATATAGTGCCGAGAAAGTTTGGTCTTTCTGAAATCAGTATTTTAATTGAACTTGCAAAACAGGCTGAAAGTGAGTTAAATTATTCTCGATAGTATTTAAGTTTATTTGAAAATTTTGCCGTGGTAGTTTTTTGCTATGGTATGTTCATATTTTTTGGTATTAATATTTACCTAAAAATAAATTTATGAATATTTTTATAACCGCATTCATTACTATTTTTTTGGCCGAATTGGGTGACAAAACACAAATCGCCACACTTCTTTTTGCGGCTGATAAAAATAATAGTAAATGGGTTGTTTTTGCTGGAGCGGCTCTAGCTCTTGTTTTGACCAGTGCAATCGGTGTACTCTTGGGCGGTGCGCTTTCTCAAGTTGTGAGTGAAAAAGTATTGAAAATGATTGGCGGGGTTGGTTTTATTCTTGTTGGAGTTTGGACTCTATTTGCAAAATAATTTATGGTTGAACAAAATCAGGAAGTCTATAACAAAATTGCCAAACATTTTTCTGATACCAGATCTTGGGTAACAGACGATTTGGTTTTACTTGGAAAATATGTTCACGATAATGATAATGTTTTGGATTTGGCATGCGGTAACGGAAGATTGTATCAATTATTCTCTGAGGAGAAACGTGAATCAAAAATAAAATATACAGGGGTTGATTTTAGCGAAAATCTTTTGGCAATGGCAAAGGAACGTTTCCCAAATATTTCTGTACAGGCAGGGGACATGAGAAGTATTCCTTGTGCTGATAGCATGTTTGATGTGGTATTTTGCTTGGCGGCTTTTCATCATTTGTCGAGTGACACGGATCGCATGATTGCGCTCGAAGAAATTGCACGAGTATTAAAACCAGGCGGAACATTTGTTATGACAAATTGGAATGTATATTCTGATTGGGCAAAAGAAAAATTGAAAAGTGGAAAATGGTGGTATGGAGTGGATGAAAAAGAAATTGTTGTGCCATGGCGAGACGGCAGCGGGTCGGTGATTGGTGAAAGATTGTATTATGCTTATACGGAGGAAGAAATTGAAAAGTGGTGCAATAACGCTGGTTTGAAAATAAAAGAACAATATATCGCCACAAAAAAAGGCGGGTCAACTGATGCTGCCGAAATTGGGTTAAATATCGTGACGATTGCTACGCGCCAGTAATGAGACAGGCGACTGGGCCAGAAAACTTGGAGCCCTGCTCTGTAGCTTTTTTTAATCCGGCGACAGAGAGCGCGCTATTTGGAGAGATTTCAATTTCAGTTGTTTCTTTCACAATTTTTATTGCTTCGTTAATTTCTTCATCAGAAGCGATCCATCCCGAACTATTGGATTTTTTTATTATTTCCATGACTTTGTCTTTGCGATGGGCAATGTTGTCGACAATCGCTCCGGCGACACTTTCGTTTTGTTTTGTGAATTTTTTATCAAATTCTTTTGCGATTGGGTGGACGGCTGTAGTCTGGACAATATGAATCTGGACAGACGGGTTGTGGGTACCAAACCACTCGCCAAGTGCTTGGGCGGTTGTGCCAGAAGAGGTGGGCACAAAGATTGCATTAAGATTTGGTATCTGGTTTAGTTCCGTAGCAAGTGAGTTGTATCCAACGAGTGCCAAGTCATCGTTGGATTGACGGAGAGTTTTTGCTTTGCCATCTTTGTCCATCTGGAAGGCCATTTGTTTTGGGTTTTGGACTTGGCTGATGCTGATTGCTGATTGTCCCGCCTTGGGCGGTGACTGATTCCCAGTAGCCTTTAGGTGTTCTAATTTTGTCGGGTTGATTTTTTCTCCCACAAAAATTTTCAAAGTGATTGTTTTGGCTGGATTATTTTTGTTATGTTCGATGACTGTATGGATGGCAGCCAGTGCTGCGTTGCCGGAAGATGAAATTACGAAATTACGATTGCCTTGGCCAATATATGTCTTTATCATGTGTGGAATCGAGCGCCCTTTGTGCGATCCGTATGGACTCAGATCTTCGCGTTTCAAATACAGCTCTGGAACACCGAGCGTTTGGGCAAGTTTTGTATAGCTGGGTTGGGGGGTTTGCATATTTGTGAGGAATCAGGAATTAGGAATTAAGAATTTTTAAACATCATGCCATGATTCCTGATTCTTTATTCCTAATTCGAAATGCTTGCGTATCAAAATAATTTTTGTTATAGTATTTTTGCTTGTTCGTTTAGCCTTTTAGCTTATTTTACTATGAAACTCAACTGTATTGAATGTAAGAACGATGTTGATCTCTCATCTTACCCGAATCTGGCAAAAGATCAAGTCGTTGAATGCAATCATTGTGGTATTTCACTTCTTGTTGTTGATGTCGTCAACGGTGTTGGAACAGCAGAAGTGGTTGACGAAGGTAAGTGATGGCGTTTGTCATTTCGACGAGGAGGAACGACGAGGAGAAATCTTCAATTGATAAGTGGCTGTGTTTGAAGATTTCTCTCAGCCCAAGGCAGATCGAAATGACATGTGTTTAAATTTTAAATATTTCCAAATATTTTTTTTCTAAACTCTTCCA
This sequence comes from uncultured Gammaproteobacteria bacterium, assembly GCA_964628715.1. Classification (GTDB taxonomy): domain Bacteria; phylum Patescibacteriota; class Patescibacteriia; order Magasanikbacterales; family UBA922; genus JAHFIC01. The sequence goes on from CAZVNO010000049.1 coordinate 3,465, forward strand.
GTTTTTCCGGTTCTCTTTGTAATCTGAGTAAATACATCGACATCCCCACGCTGACAAACCCAGGCGCGGTACAAGCTTCAATAAACTCTTCAAAAGAAAATTCTTTGATTGTTATTTTTTCTCCCACATCCAAACTTTGTTTGGCTGTTTTTGTGCAGTTGCGGGCAATATAGGTAAAAATTGTCCATTCAATCTTGCCAAAATCTACTTCGGTATGAAAAAGTTCCCAATCATTGCTTTCCATTCCGGATTCCTCAAGGAGTTCGCGTTTGGCTCCAGCGAGAGGCTCTTCGCCTTTTTCAATTCTTCCGCCAAAAAATGTCATATATTTTCCTTGCTTTGCCGGCTGTTCTTCGTACGCCATGAGAATTTTGTCGCCGCTCGTCGCAATCACTTGGGTGGTGTCCGGACGTCTTAACATTTCAAATGTTTGGTGCGACCCGTCAAACATCTCTTGGTCCCAGTGGTAAACATCAAAAATTTCTCCAGTGAATACTTTTTTTGCCTGCGGTGGAATTTTCATATGTCAAAATAATATAATAGAACGCAGATTTCCCGGAGGACCAGGATTCACCATGATCGATTAATTTAATCCGTGAATATCCCGGAAATCATGGTAATCTGTGTTCTATTTTTTCTATCAAGGTCTCTATCATGCCACGAAATCCATGTGATCCCAAAAAGACAACAACATCTTCGGGTTTTATTTCGGAAAGAATTTGTTCAACTAATTCTATATCATTCTCTATGTATCTTGTGTCATGGTGTGTTTTTGCAATTATCTTTTTGAGTTCTTCGCCATCCAGAGGCTCTGGTCCGGTAGTAGATTTTTTAACGGCAGTGAGTTTGGGTATGAGGACAATGTCAGCGCTTGCAAAAGCATGATCATATTGTGGGATCGCTTCGGTTTGTCGGTTACCGGTGTTTGGTTCAAAGATCGC
>CAZVNO010000049.1:4415-6942 GCA_964628715.1 uncultured Gammaproteobacteria bacterium
TCATATCTTTTTTCTAGTCTGCGTTTCATGCCGTTGAATTTTTTGATTGCATTAATAATTTTCTCTGGTTCGATGCCAATTGCATGAGCCATCGCAAAACTTCCGGTGATGTTTGCCGCTTGGTACATACCGAGCATAGGACTGGTGATGTGGTATTTTTCCCCCTCATGAGTAATATCAAAAGTGATGCCTACTCTTGTCATTGTTTCATTACTCCATTGATACATTGCTCCATTATTTTTTCCATAACTGACAATGGGACCATGAGACAATTGGACAATTTCTTTAATTTTTTCATTATCCGTATCGGCAACAATAACACCATTTTTTGGGATCGAAGCAACAAGTTTTTTGAATACGTCGAAATATGCGTCTTCGGTTGGATAAACATCAGCGTGATCCCATGACAGTCCGGTAAGAAGCAGGTGGGTCGGGGAATAATGCGCGAATTTTGGACGCATGTCCCAGCGCGCACTTTTGTATTCATCGCCTTCGACGACTGACCAAGTATTATTGCCAAGTTTTGCTGAAAGAAAATTAACACTGTTGTTTCGATCCGACTTGGACGGAGAGAAATCCTCAATTCGTGAGTGAAGATCTCTCACAACTTTTGGTGGTTCGAGATGACAGCCGAAAGCGGTTAATCCGCCAAACATATAGCTCGGATCAAATCCAGATTCTGTAAGTATCCATGATAAAAGCGCAGAGCTGCTGGTTTTGCCATAAGTTCCAGCGCAGACAATTGAATTTTGTTTAATAAAAAATTCCGTAATTACTTCCGGATATGATTTGTAATTTAGTTTGTGCTCCTGGACATACATCCATTCTGGATTGGTTGAACTCGCCACATTGCCTACTACGACTAAATGATTGTCTAGTCCTTCTTCGCCAAAGCTACGCAGGACCCTATCGGGGTGCCAGCCTGGATAAAAATCAATTTCATTTTTTTCTAGCTCGGTGGAGATTGGTGGAAAAAAACCAGCATCAGATCCAGTGACAATGTAACCAGCTTTTTTGAACGCAATCGCAAGGGCAGACATAGCGACCCCGCAGATGCCGATAAAGTGGATGTGTTTTGGTGGATTGGGGAGCATGCGTCAGGAATTAAAATTGAATTTTAATTTTAATAAGAAAAATATTATGCATGACAAAACAGTTGCGGTTAGGGTTAATGTAATTATAGCAGGCATTAACCCCAAATCAGTAATTGACATAATCCAAGCAAATCCTGGGATCATTAAATTAATTATAAAATTTGGAGTTTGCTGTAGTATTTCTGGGTGCGTGTCACTATATGTTATCGCTATTGATACTAAAACTAGATAAATAATTGGTAAGATAAGTCCAATAAAAATTGATAAATAAATTAGCGACGATTTTTTCATATTTTTTTATCCAGCTCGAGTTTTAATTTATCCAAATCATTTTGCCATTCATTACCATCAAACCATTCCAGTCCAGTAAACTGCAATTTATACGTATCGCCCGGTCGTTGCGCAGAGCCGAGGTAGATATATTTTTTACATTGCTCTTTCGCGTAGAGAATGGCGCGGAGCATCATACCCAAGCCTAAGTTTGTAAGTTTGTAAGTCTGTAAGTCTGTAAGTTCGTAGAATGGGTAAGAGTAGTGAATGAGTTGTGTCGTTTCATGGATAATGCTATAGCCAATTTTTTTTTCTTCAATCGAGTACACAAAGACCTGATTAAAATTACTTTTTTCTGGATCAGTCAGCAATTCCTTTACTTTGTTGGCGCTAAAGGTTCCCTTGCCAAATTTTGTTTCATAAAAATCATGCGCCAGCTTACCAATTTTCCAATCGTATGTACTATAAGGTAATTGTTCATTGTTCATTGTTAATTGTTCATTTTTTTTGAGTACCCGTCTGTTTTCACTTGAGAGCTCAAATTTGGATAGATCAATCCGGAGGCCTCGTGTCTGATTCATCACCCCTTTGCCTTTGCGCGTAAAAACATAGCCCTGGTTGTATTGGGCATTCACATTGGCTTCGGAGAAGTCAGTGATAGTTTGTTCGTTCCAAGAAAGGTACATATAAAATCCTAATCTACAAATTTTTTCCGAATCTACAAATCTACAAACTTATTCTTTTCCACTGCCGTTGAGAATCCTTTTTGGATAAAGACGTTTTTCACGAAAGTTTACTAGAATACCTAGGGCTAAATTTAAAGTTTTTAAGTAACGTTTAATTTGCGCGTAATCTTCTCTTTCTAAATATTGTTTATATTTTATTTCAAGAATGATACAGTTTTCTATAAGAAAATCAACTCTATGCCTACCTGGATTTTCAATTAATTTTTCCGTTGGTAAAATAAATTCACGTCTATATTTTATATTATTTTGTTTCAAAGATTCTTCAATAAGATCGCAAACTTGTTTTTCACTTGCAAATCGTCCTGTGTTATTATGGACATTGAATAGTATCCCATTTAGCGTAAAAGATAAATCTTTATGCAGGATATTGCCCATAAACATTTGGATATTTGTAGATTCGGAAAAAATTTGTAGATT
>CAZVNO010000050.1:0-6791 GCA_964628715.1 uncultured Gammaproteobacteria bacterium
GAAACCATGGAATCATACCACTGTCTCAATAATTTTCATGACGGCCTCCGGGCTATCAACAATTTGGTAGATCTCATCATCGCTATCTTCTATTGTCGCCACATCGTGTACCAAAACCTTCTTTATATATGAATGAAGTGGAGACCAAAAATCGTGATCATACAAAATAATCGGACGACGTTTTATTTTTTTGGTTTGAATCAAAGTTAATATTTCGAACAACTGATGAAAAGTTCCAAAGCCACCAGGAAAAAAGACAAATGCTTTTGTCGGTGCCGTAATCATAAGTTTGCGCGTAAATGGCACGCTAAACAAAATTGATTTATTCATGTATGGATTAACATCAGTACTCGCACCCACTTTCATCCCAATACCGACCGACACTCCACCAGCCTCAAAAGCACCCTTGTTTACGGCTTCGGCAATTCCCTTTTTGGCCCCTGTCACGACTGTCAGGCCACGCGCGGCAAACAATTCTCCAAGTTCATGGGCGGCTGAATAAGAGTGGTGTGTTGTCGGCACGCCTTTACTACCCAACACTGTCACCGCATGATGAAGTCCGCTCAAAAAATCAAAACCCTCGACCAATTCCGCCATCACGCGAAAAATCTTCCAATCAACATTGCCATCGCAATAAAAATTATTAACAGACAGACTGCAGACGTTTGAAATTTCTTTGACGTCTTTCACGTGTTCAAATGCCTCTTCTGCAGAATCAACTATCTGCCATGAATCAATGTCAAACTTGAGCTGTGGCGACATTGGTACCACTGCTTGGCGTAAAAATTCAACAAGCGGCTTCCAGAATCTACTGCCAACCAGGACAATTGGAACTCGTGACATGAGACCAAGCTCCATAAGGTCAACTACTTCAAAAAACTCATCCAATGTACCAAAACCGCCAGGAAAATACACAAACGCATTCGCCGGACTAGTCAGCATCACTTTGCGCGTAAAAAAGTAATAAAAAGCAGTAGAATCTGTCACATATGGATTAATCCTTTGCTCCATCGGAAGCTGAATATTCAAACCAATCGATTTGCCACCAGCTTCAAAAGCGCCGCGATTGGCTGCTTCCATAATACCCGGGCCACCACCGGTAATTGTCGTAAAGCCATTCTCAGCCAAACGCTTGCCAAAAGCACGAGCGATTTCATAATATTCATGCTGCTCGGGAAACCTGGCCGAACCCATGATCGTTACTTCTTCTTTTAATTTTGATAAAAATTGGTAACCCTCAACAAGTTCGGCCATAATCCGAAAAACTCGCCAGGTATCACGGTAGTCATGCAAATCCCGGGCAATTGGCGCGGCCGTATTTGAAAGCTGTTGCGAAGATTTTTTTTCGACAGGCTGTGACATAGGAGTGATGAATTTTCAATTTCTAATTTTTAATAATTTAACTGTCGCCTAGGGCGGAGACGAGAGATCTTCACCCATCAAGTGAATTGAGGATTTCTCACCCGCTACGGCGGGATCCGAAATGACAATCAGGTGATTATGTAATTCTTTAGATCAGTAAGAAATTTTTTCAATCAGATTACCAACTTGGAGGACAATTGTCTCTTCCAATCGTGACCCAATCACTTGCATGCCAATCGGTAAACCTGATTTTGTTTTACCAACCGGTACAGATAATCCTGGAACCCCAGCAACCGCCGCCGGGCTGACAAAAACATCGGCCAAATACATGGCCATGACATCATCGCTTTTTTCGCCAACACCAAAAGCCGGAAATGGTGAGGTCGGAGTCAATATCGCATCTACAGTTTGGAAAGCTTTTTCAAAATCTTCAATAATCCGTGTCCGAACTCTCTGCGCTGTCCGGTAATAGGCATCATAGTAGCCAGCAGATAGAGCATAGGTACCAATCATAATACGGCGCTTAACTTCTTCGGGAAAACCAGTTGCTCGCGAAGTAGCGTAAAGATCATACAAAGTCTTCCCCTCACCACGTACTCCATACCGAACACCGTCAAGACGCCCCAAGTTTGAACTGTCTTCGCTTGGTACTAATATATAGTATACCGGAATAGCGTATTTTGTGTGTGGCAAAGATATAGGCACCAATGTATGACCATCAGCTTCCATCTTTTTCAATACTGATTCGATTGCTGTTTTTACCTCTGGATCCATACCTTCCAATTCCATATACTCTTTTGGAATGCCTAATCGATATTTTTTTTCAGATCCTTTCTCAAGGATGCCACTATAGTCTGGAACATCTTCAGGCACAGTGGTTGCATCCTTTGGATCGACTCCGGCAATGCATTTCATAACGATTGCCATATCCTCAACTGTTTTTGTCATTGGACCGACAGTGTCAAAAGATGAAGCCATTGGCATAATGCCATAGCGTGAATTGCGCCCATAACTCGGGCGAAGACCAACAATCCCGCACAGACTTGCCGGCTGGCGAATTGAGCCGCCAGTGTCTTCGGCGATCGAATAGATACACATATTGTCCGCAACGGCCGCAGCTGAACCACCAGAAGAACCACCAGCTACTTTTGTTATATCATGCGGATTTTTTACCGGACCATACATGGAATTTTCATTTGAGGCGCCATGGCCAAAAGCATCACAATTATTTTTTCCAATAAGGACACCACCAACTTCACGAATTTTTTTAATCACCGTAGCGTCAAATGCGGGAATATAATTATCCAAAATTTTGGCTGACGCAGTCGAACGGACATCTTTTGTGCAAATCGCATCTTTTACTGCAAAAGGTATACCGGTCAACATATTACCTTCACCTCGCGCGAGCCTAGCATCAGCATTTTTTGCCTCCTCAATCGCTGACTCATCGCATACCGTAATAAATGCATTCAGCAAACTATTGCGCTCATGTATACGCGCCAAACAAGCCTTCGTGAGTTCTAAAGAAGAAAACTTTTTATTCCTAAGACCTTCAGATGCTTCGACAATTGTTAATTCATTTAGGTTCATAAAAAAGTATCACTGTCCCACTGTTCCACTGTTCCACTGTTCCATTGTTACTCCTGAACGATGTAATGACAATAGAACAATGACTCAATGGAGCAATGAACATTTACTCAAACACCCCCGGCACCTTTAACAACTTCCCAATTCTATCTGGAAAAGCTTCAATTAATTTTCTCTTTGTTTCTTCGTCGCAAGGTACGGCCAAGTCTTCGCGCACAACACCCTCCAAACCAGTCACTTGGCAAGTTTCTTTTACACCGGAAATATCAACTTCTCGAAGAGATTCAAAAAAACCAAAAACAGCCGAAAGCTGCTCGGCATAACGCCCTTTTTCAGCATCATTTAAATCCAAACGTGCCAAAAGCGCGATATGTTCAATGTCAGAGATGGAAAGCAAACTCATAATTTCAGACTCTAGTGTACCGCATGAATTTGATGAGCGCAAGCTGGCAGATACCCAAACAATTGACTTTTTGTCTTTTTTGTGCCATACTCAAAATTGCCTTCTTGACGAGACTGGTAGGGACGCTGAACCGAGTTCATCTCACACCGGCAAGGCAAACCCAACCACACCACCAGTTTTCGTCAAGAAGGCACTCGATCTTTTCACCGGGACCATAGCTCAGCGGCAGAGCATATGCGGGCCTTACAACCTGCAAAAAGTCGCGGGTTCGAATCCCGTTGGTTCCAATTCCTTGCGCCGAGCACTCTCCATTACCCCCTCATGAGTGCTCGGCCTTTTTTTTGAAAAAAACTTTTTTATGACAAAAGTTTAATAAAAAATTGTTCATCAAGTACTGGTACACCCAGGCTCATTGCCTTATCGTACTTGCTGCCGGGATTCTCGCCAACCACCACATAATTAGTTTTTTTACTTACTGATTCGCTAACCTCTCCTCCCAACTCACTTATCCTATTTTTTGCCTCATCCCTGCCAATCGTTTCAAGCGTACCGGTCAAGACAAATATTTTACCAAACAATTTTGTATCTTGTTTTTTTGTTTCTTGTTTCTTTATTTTTACGCCATTATTTTTTAGATCATGAACCAGGTTTTGATTTTGTTTTTTTGAAAAAAAATCTTGAATAGACGTAGCCACTCGCGGACCAACGTCATTTACTTTTGTTAATTGCTCTTCGGTTGCCTGCATTAACTTGTCAATGCTACCCCAACCAGAAACAGACTCATCGCTACCCGAAAATTCGCTGGCGAGACGAATTGCCGTCTCTTCACCAACTTGCGGTATACCCAGTGAATAAATAAATCTTGCTAAAGTTACTTTTTTGGCAGATTCAATCGCCGTAATTAAATTTTGCGCTGATTTTTCGGCAAATCTTTCAAGTGGCGCCAAATCCGCAAATGTTAAAGTAAAAATATCAGCCGCATTTTTTACTAACCCCTCTTGGATAAGCTGTTCAACAATTTTTTCGCCCAATCCGTCAATATCAAAAGCACGCTTGCTCACAAAATGAATCAAACGACCAAGCTCCTGTGCAAAACAATTTGGATTGGTGCAAAAGAGAGCAACGCTTTTTTCTTGTTTTTTCTCCACGACTTCGCGGCGTTCAACCTTTGTCTGACAAATTGGGCAATGAGTTGGTTCTTTAGCTTTTTTTTCAGACCCAGTTCTCATTTTTTCCAAAACCCGAACAACCTTTGGAATAATATCCCCGGCTTTTTCAACAACCACAGTATCACCCACTCTAACACCCAAACGATTTATCTCGTCAAAATTGTGCAAAGTAGCATGCGTCACGGTCGTACCAGCCAATTTTACCGGTTCCATAAGAGCGACCGGAGTAAGCGCGCCTGTCCGACCGACTTGAACATAAATATCTTTTATTTTTGTCGTTCCCTGCTCTGCGGGAAATTTGAAAGCGATTGCCCACCTTGGCGCTTTCCCGGTAAAACCAAGCGCTTCTTGATATTTTTTTTGATTTACTTTTATGACAATACCATCAATCCAGAAAGGCTGGGAACTTTTGTGTTTTTGCCAATACTCCCAGACAGCCATAATCTCTCCAACCGTTTTGCAAACTTTCCAGTGATCATCAGTTTTAAAACCGAGTTCCTTCAGCATGAGCAATTCTTTTTCTTGCGTATCAATATTGTTTATTGTTAATTGTTCATTGCTTATTGCTGAGATGTCATACGCCGTCAACGATAGCTTACGCTCGGCGACAATTTTTGGATCAAGCTGTCGAATCGTACCAGCGGCGGCATTGCGTGGATTGGCAAAAAGCGGTTCGTCGTGCTTCTTTCTTTCAGTATTTATTTCTTTGAGCATTTGTGCAGATAACCAAACTTCACCTTCGGCAATCAAGGAAATTGGTTTTCGAAGAACTAGCGGAACAGTTTGAATAGTGCGGATATTTTGTGTTACATCCTCCCCCACCTTACCGTCTCCGCGTGTGGCAGCCGTCTGCAAACGTCCATCCTCGTAAGTCAAAACCATATGCAAACCGTCAATTTTCAATTCGCAAACATACGAAAGATCAGTCGGACGTTTTCCAATTTCTTTTTCCAAAATTTTTAATATTCTCTCTTGCCAATCTTCAATATCCTCAAGCGTAAACGCATCATTAAATGACCATTGTGGTACTACATGGGTAATTTTTTCAAACTTATCAAGCGGTACTCCAGCGACACGCTGAGTTGGAGATTCTGGTGTAACTAATTCCGGATTTTCCAATTCAATCTTTCTAAGCTCATCCATGAGTCCGTCATACATCGCGTCAGTCACCTCCGGATCATTCTCCACATGATACCGATAACGAAGATCATCGATTTGGGATCGAAGGAGATTAATGTGTTTTACCATTTCGTTTGGCTTCATAATAACGGGAATAATCAGCTATCAACAGTCAACTATGACAAATTGTTAATTGTTCTTTCCTCAACGCAGGAGGCGTACATACCACTCAATCAACCGATCCCCCCACACCATTGCAAGCAGAGTTCCAATTGTAAGATAAGTGCCAAATGGCGTCGAATCTGACATTGTTTTTTTCTTAAAAGCCAAAAAAACAACACTAATCAAAGCGCCAAAAATATACGCAATCAAAAGTCCAATCAAAATTTTTGGAAACCCAAGGATAACACCCATAAAAACACCCAAACGGATATCACCACCACCTATCCACTGTCCGCGGGAAATCAAAAATTGAACAAGAAAAAAGCCGCCGCCAACAGCCGCACCAACTAGCATACCCTGCCACGATTGCCAGTGAAAAAATAAAGAAAAAACAAATAAAATAAAAGCTGGAAGTAAAGTAAACCTATCAAGAATCTCTCCATATTTGAGATCATAAAGAAAAACAACTGCTAAAAAAAATACAACCGATAGATCTTTAATTAAAAACCAAAAACTATTTGCACCAATCGAAAGATGCCAATAATTTACCAACACAAATAAAATCCCAAGAGAAAATTCGACAATTGGATATTGCCAAGAAATAGCACCATGACACGAATGGCACTTTCTTTTCAAACAAAAAAAACTTACCAAAGGTATATTATCGATAAAGCGGAGTTTCGTGCCGCACAAAGGACATTTGGAGCGATCATTTGCGATTGGAAGCTCTTCATGCGTGCGCCAAACCAAAGCATTGATAAAACTGCCAAAACAAACCCCAAAAATAAATATGAATAGATAAAATAAAATTGTCACAAAAAATCACTTAACAAACCGTCTGTATAATACATGATAAATAATTAATCGTAAACAAAAACACCCCTATTTTAGGGAGTGTTTTTGTTTAGAGTTATGGACTAGCCTTGAACGATACCTGATGGTGATGCGTGGATTGCTCCAGACAAACCATTGACAGTACCTTCGAGTGT
>CAZVNO010000051.1:0-6762 GCA_964628715.1 uncultured Gammaproteobacteria bacterium
GATCATATTGAAGCCGGGGACTGATCTGCCTGAGCCGGTAATGGCCGCGCCTTTGCTCATGATAATTGTTGGTTTTTGGTAGCGTTCTTTCAGTTTGCTGGCGATTAGCCCGACAATTCCGATCGGCCATTCTCCGATAGCGAAAAGCACAGGATTATTTTTTTGGTCAATTTCAATTTGTTTGGCCGCTTCTTTGACAATTTCTTCAGTCATTTTTTGTCTGTCTTGGTTGCTTTGGTCTAGTGCAAAAGCAAGGTCAACTGCATCGGTTGGACTATCTGTTACGAGCAGATTATAAGCGGCGTTAGCATGATTCATTCGCCCTGCGGCGTTTATTCGAGGTGCGATTTGAAATCCAATCGTATCAGCATTAATTTCTTTTCGATTTGTGCCATCGTCATTCAAAAGGCGAGCTTCAAGTAATAATTTCTGCAGTCCAATGCGACGCGTTTTGTTGAGAACAATAAGGCCGTATTTTGTGAGTGTTCTTGATTCACCAAGGAGCGGTACCATATCAGCCACACTCGCTATTGCCACCATATCAAGCAGCCACTTCTCGTAGGCTTCGTGTTTGTCGCCATTTGGCAGTAATTCGTTGGATTCTTTGTGTTTTCGCAAAATACCTTGGGCAAGTTTGAAAGCCACGCCACCTCCCGCTAGAGTTTGATCCGGGTAGGTTTCACCAATTACTTTTGGGTGAATAATAGCATAGGCATCTGGTAATTTTGCTGGGATTGAATGATGGTCAGTGACAATTACGTCCATACCCAATTCGTTCGCTTTGGCGATTTCTGGTGCGTTCGAAATACCGCAATCACAAGTAATAATTATTTTTGTGCCTTGTTTGTGGAGCAGGTCAACCGTGTTCATGTTTAGCCCATATCCGTCAGTTTCGCGGTGGGGGAGGAAGACGTCAAAATTAATATTAAGTATTTTAAATAATGATGCCAAAATTACAGAAGCTGATACACCATCAGCGTCATAGTCACCGTGAATTGTAATTTTTTCTCCATTTTCGCCGGCGCGGAGTATTCTTTCCACTGCCTTTGTCATGTCACGAAATAGGTACGGGTCGTGCACATGGATAGAATAATCGGGATTCAAAAATTCATCGATCGCTGGTTGAGTCGTAAGATTTCGGTGGTAAAGCAAACGAGCTACAATCGGAGGTAGCTCAGGATGTTCATCAAGGAATGTTTGTGGCGGGTCAGCGGATACGCGCCAGATTTTTTGCATAGCAGATTACTATTTACTATTTTCTCACCGTTTTAGCACTGCCAAATAAGCTTCGGTTGGAATATCCACTTTGCCATGACCGCGAGCCAGCATTTGTTTTTTACCCTTCTTTTGACGGTCAAGCAATTTATTTTTTCGGGTTACGTCACCACCAGACATCTTGGCCAAAACATCTTTTCGAAGCGCGGACAGTTTTTCTGATGCGACCACTTTGCCGCCGATCGCGGCTTGAATTTTCAAAACAAATTGTTGTTTTGGTAGCGTCTCTTTGAGTGATTCGACAATTTTTTTACCGACTTGATGGGCGTCTTCACGCCAGACAAGTGTTGCCAGAGCTTCTTCGGCTTCTTCGGCAACAAGAATATCCAGCTTTACAACATCAGTTAACTCGTACTGTTTGAGTTCGTAATTTAGAGAAGCATAACCACTAGTTACGCTTTTGAGTTTATCATAAAAATCAGTGATGAGTGACGCCAACGGCATTTCGTAGTGCAAGATCGCACGTCTTCCTGAGCCAACACTCAAGTACTCTGTATTTGTATAGCGGCCTTTTCTTTCGGCTACGAGCCCCATTACATTTCCAATAAAATCATCTGGTGTGATAATGTCGACTGACATCCATGGTTCTTCGATGTGTTCTATTTTTTGAACGTCAGGTAAATCTTGCGGACTTTTGATAATAATGTCCGAACCATCTGTTTTGAAAATATGATAAGCAACACTTGGAACGGTCGCTATAATTTCAACGCCAAATTCTCGCTTCAATCTTTCTTGGAAAATATCCAAGTGAAGCATGCCAAGGAAACCGCAGCGAAATCCAAAACCTAGCGCCTGTGAATGCTCTGGTTCATAAATAAGCGATGAATCCGAAAGCTTTACTTTGTCCATGCCATCACGAAGCTCAGCATAGGCATCGCCTTCTTTTGGGAAAATGCCGGCAAAAACCATCGGTTTTACTTCTTTATAACCATCTAGTGGCTCTACTGCCGATTGTTTTGTAAGCGTGATGGTGTCACCAACACGAACTTCTCCCAGTTCTTTCATACCGGTAACAATAAAACCAATATGACCTGTATCCAATAAACCGTCAGAAATTAGGGCAGGTGAGAAATGACCTATATCCAATACTTCGGCTTGCGCTTTTGTTCTCATAAATGAAATTCTGTCGCCCTTTTTCAAATTACCATCCACCATGCGTACAGCCGCAACAACACCACGATAATCGTCGTAAGAAGAATCAAAAATAAGAGCACGGACGCCGTTTTCTGCCTGTGTTTTTGGTGGTGGAATGTGAGTAATGATTGCTTCGAGTAATTCTGGAACGCCTAGTCCGGTTTTGCCGGAACAGTGCAAAATATCCTCAGGCTTGCAGCCAAGTAAATGAATCAGCTCTTCGGTTGATTTTTCTATATTTGCGTTTGGTAAATCAATTTTGTTCAAAACCGGAATAATTGTTAGGTTTTGTTCAATTGCCAAATAAAGATTCGCAATTGTTTGCGCCTGTACTCCCTGGGTAGCATCAACGAGTAACACAGCTCCCTCGACAGCCGCCAGAGAGCGTGAGACTTCATAAGTAAAATCAACATGGCCTGGAGTGTCAATCAGGTTTAGAGTGTAATCTCTGTACTTCATTCGCACTGGCTGGAGTTTTATTGTGATGCCGCGTTCTTGCTCAAGCTCCATTTGGTCCAAGAGCTGCTCGCGCATTTTTCTTTTTTCAACTGTTCCTGTAATTTCCAAAAATCGGTCAGCCAAAGTGCTTTTTCCATGGTCAATGTGGGCGATAATACAAAAATTTCTGATATTATTCATACTTTCTAATCTTTGAGCTAGTGGCTATCATTTGCTAGAGTGTACCTGTTTTCTGGCTTTCTATCAAGGCCATGGTAGCGGTTTGGATTTTAGGCTAGAGAAAGGTGTGCTGGTGTTTTTATAAGCACGATCAGAAATAAATCGAAGTTATTTGTTTTATGGAGTTTCTGTTTTTGGTATTTCTGTCTCTATATGTTTGGAATTGAACAAGCGTCGAGTAAGTCCTTTTTTAAATTCCAAAAGCTCCTCGGTTTTTAGAACGTAATTAATTATAATATACACACTTAAACCAGCGAGTCCGCAAATGGCGCCTTGGGTAAAAATACCCCAAAATTTTGTCATATTAACCAAATGCGCAATTGGATTTTTTAGAAGCTGTATTGTCAAGGCCATAGCAAAGCCGGCAATTGAAATTTTGTAGACTGTCTGAACTATAATTAAATCATGAAGACTGCCAAGTTTTTGTCGAAGCAAAACCCACAAAAGTGAACATTCCACAATTATTGCACCTGAAAATGCCAGTCCGAGACCGGCTATACCAAGTTTGTTTTTTAGAAAAAATCCAAGGGTTACATTTACAGTCATGCTTATCAGGCTTGTAAAAAAAGGTGTCCATGTATCCTCAAGAGCAAAAAAAGCTCTGACTAAAAGCGGGAGTAAGGCCTGAGCAAATAATGATAGAGCAAAAAAACCAAGAACATCTGCGGTATTTATTGTCGCGGTCCAATCAAATGCGCCTCCACCCAGAACCACACGGACAATCTGGGCCCGAAGTAGCAGTAGGATTATCGTAAGTGGAATTATAAAGAAAAGTATTTGTTTTATTGTGGACGCTAAGCGCAGACGGAGCTCTTCTCTTTTGTTAACAGCTGCCAATGATGCGAGGGCGGGAAATGTGGCAACAGCAAAAGAAACGCCAATTAGACCGACTGGGAATGCCTGGAGGTTGCTTGCAAATTGAAAAGCGGTAATTTGACCGGCGCCCAGCGTCGATGCTATAGCAATAATAACCATGAGATTTATATCGCCAACCGCAAGGTCGAGCATTCGCGGTAGCATAGTCTTTCGAAGCATGCGAACAGCTGGATGTTTCCAGGCAAATACGGGACGGAATCTCCAGCCATGACCAAATAAAGTCGGTAATTGAACCATGAGGTGGAGGAGAGCGCCAATCACAACTCCATAAGCCAGACCGCGAGTTCCAAACATGGGTACAAAAACCAAAGCGCCAAAAATAATACCAAGATTATAAAGAATCGGGGACAGTGAATAAATAAAAAAGTTTCTGTATGTTTGGAGGACGCTGCTCACAATACTGCTTAATCCCAGTATTACTGGGCTCAAAAACATTATTCTTGCGAGAGTTGTAGTTTCATGTTGCATTGCTTCCGAAAAACCCGGAACCAGTAATTTGATAATATTTGGCGCAAATATGAAAAAAAATATACCAATGAAAAAAGTAACTGTGCCGACAATACTCATTAGCACGTTTAAAGTTTCCCAAGTTTCTGTTTTGCTTTTTGCTATTGTCTTGGCAAAAAGTGGTATTAGTCCGGCTGATAGAGCGCCGATAATGATAATGTTGTAGACAAAATCTGGTATACGGAAAGCCGCGTAGTATGTGTCGAGAATAGGCCCGGCTCCGAACAAAGAGGCAAACAACCGATCTCGTAAAAGTCCAATCAATCTGCTAAGAAAAGAAGCCGCTCCAAGTAAAATGGCGGCACCGGCTATGGTGTGGGTGGTGTGTGAAAAAAATTTTTGCATTTTTATTTTTCTACTTGAACAGGCAGTCTTATCTCAAGTTCCATCGAACGTCCCTCGGCAGGTTTTGGTTTATTTTTAATAGTAAGTACTCCTGAAAATGTAGTTGTAGAGAATTGTATTATTTGCGTGCTCCCATTTTCAAAAATTTTTTGTTCAATCAAAAAATTTTGTTTTGATAATTTTTTTGTGTATTCCTCTATAATAAAACTTGGTTTTGCCGACAGATCCTCCCACTGAATTTTTATAATTTCATTTGGTCTATTTTGTAATTCTTTTGGTAAGTAGTTAATTTTATTACCTATAAAATTTACTATATTTGAAAAAAAAGCTGGGAGCGGTCGAGCTGGTTCCACTATAATGTCGATATTTTTTGGGTCATAAACATATATTGATTTTGGAAAATTGTCTGGAATTGATTGGACTTCTTTTGTTTTTGGCGTGCGTAAATAAAACAAAACGCCAACCATCACTAAGCACAATAAAATAAAACATCCACTAAGCGCGAGGCAACTGCGTTTTAGCCAGGATGTCTTTTTTTCTAGTTCCTGAATTGGCGGTGACTGTATTTGGATGTCGTCGGACGATGATTCTGACAGCATAGTAGTAAAAGTATAGCAAAAAATTTTTAGTTTGAACAGAGAGAATGGAGATGCGAGATGAGATATACTTTGTAGACGGGATAGTATATTTATTGTATGATGTGTTTATCTTTTTATCTCTTATCTCCTATCTTAAAATCACATATGAAACTCACTTTTTGCGGGGCAAGTCATGAGGTTACTGGCTCGTGTTATCTGCTTGAAACATCGACCAAACGGTTTCTCATTGATTGCGGAATGTTTCAGGGTTCAGATTTTAATGAAGCAAAAAATGGTGATCCATTTCCTTTTGATCCAAAAACAATCGATGCTGTTTTGGTAACCCATGCGCATCTGGATCATACTGGTAGGATCCCAAAGCTAATTAGAGATGGTTTTTCTGGGCGGATTTTTATGACCAAAGCAACGATTGATTTGGCTCGTTTGGTTTGGGACGACGCTTATGGAATCATGGAATATAATCACCGCAAATTTCAAGCACCAATTCTGTATAATACAAACGATATCGCAAACGCTTCGGCAGCGTGTGAAGGTGTGGATTATGGCACTGTGGTTGATTTGGGCGGGGGAGTGAGTGCTGTCTGGAAAGACGCCGGTCATATTTTTGGAGCAGCCTTTATTGAAATTACTGCCGATGGCAAAACCATCGCTTTTTCTGGAGATATTGGAAATGTTAATGTGCCGATTTTGAAAGACACCGAGTCGCTTGGCGAGATTGACACGCTTTTGTGCGAATCAACTTATGGTGATCGTATACACGAAGACATAGAGACGCGACGAGCCACTATTTTGCGTTTGGTAAAAGAGGGTGTGGCCAAAGGCGGTACGATTATGGTGCCATCTTTTTCGATTGAGCGTACTCAAGAGTTTTTGTTTGAACTCCACAAGCTAAGCGAACACGATCAAACATTGCCACAGATTCCGATTTTTCTAGATAGCCCACTAGCGATTGATGCAACAAAAGTTTTTAAAAGATATCCTGAGTATTACGATGAAGAGGCAGAACAATATTTTTCCAACAATGACGATTTTCTCAATTTCCCGCAACTCCGAATCGCCTACACAATTGAAGAATCAAAAAGGATAAATAATGTGCGCGGCCCCAAAATGGTAATAGCTGGCTCTGGGATGATGAATGGTGGCAGAATCCAGCACCATGCCCTTAGGTATTTGTCTGATCCAAATTCAACTTTGATTATTGTCGGGTATCAGGCGGTGGGTACTCCGGGCAGGCGTATCTATGAAGGCGCCAAGACTGTTCGTGTTTTGGGTCAAGAGGTTGATGTGCGCTGTGCGGTGAAAGCGATTGGCGCCTTGTCGGCTCACGGAGATCAGGCAAAACTTTTGC
>CAZVNO010000052.1:0-563 GCA_964628715.1 uncultured Gammaproteobacteria bacterium
GGAATCAATTACTTTGAGATGCAAGCGCTTTGAGTTTTGTCCGGAGATAACGGCGAAGTTTGCGCGACTTAATATCCCAATCGGGGAAGTGGCCATATCATATGATCCGCGAGATCGTTCAGAAGGAAAAAAAATAAAATTACGTGATGGTGTCGAAGCAATTTGGACATTAGTCCGCTACCGATGGACCCCTGAATTTTTGTTGGCTATGGTTTGTATTTTTGGCTTTATTGTTCGTATTGTCGGTATTGGATATGGTTTGCCATATAATTTATTTGGTGATGAAGAGGCCGTGATTTATGGCGCTCTCAAAATGGTGGAATTAAAAACAATTTTCCCGGTTTTTCACTGGGAAGCTTTCAAGAGTTTAACTTATTACCCACCATTTTTGAATTATTTAAATTTAATTTTGTTTGCTCCGGCAGTTGCTATCATGTATTTATTTTCAGGTTTTCCAAGTCTGGCTATTCTAAAGGATCAATTTATTGCTGATCCGTCCGCTCTTTTTTATGCAGCCAGGATTGCCGGTGTTTTATTCTCGACGGCAAACATTTATTTGCTTT
>CAZVNO010000052.1:573-6704 GCA_964628715.1 uncultured Gammaproteobacteria bacterium
GGGCAGCTGTTTTTTTGGCGGGAAGTTTTTTGGATGCAAGTATTGCCCCAACTGCTAGACATTTTATTCCTGGCTTATTTTTTAGTTTATTGGCTACTTATTTTGGTTTGAGAGCAATAAAAGAGTCAGATTATCGCAGGCTTTCTATTTTGTCTGGTATTTTTTTTGGTATTACTTTCGGGATAAATTATATTGTATTTTTTTTACCTTTCATCACTATATACGCTGCTTACACCCACAGAAATAATTGGCACCATTTGTCAAATTTATTTTTTTATTTGTTTTCCCCATTTGCTGTTCTTGCTTTATTTGCGATTGCGGTACATCCTCAGCCATTTGTAGAGCAAGTTCTTTATCATGATAACGTCGAGTATGGGCAGACAAAGACTCTTCTGGGTTCTCTATATTATTACCTGCTTGCCATGTGGAATTACGATCCAGAGCTTTGGTTATTCGGGATAATTGGCTGGGTGGCGCTTTGGTTCTGCGATCGGAAAATGTTTGCTTTTTTTGCGCTTTTTTATACAACCGTTGCTTGCATCATGTATGCACTTCTGTGGAATATACCGAGGTATTTGGTGCCATCTATTCCTTTTTTGGCACTCATTTCTTCTTATGGTTTGGTGACAATCACGAACCGTAGTCGGTGGATTGGCTACAGTCTTGGCTCTTTAGTCATTCTTTATTATCTGGCAGTTTTTCCGAGATATGCTTTACTTTTACTTCGTGATGACACAAGAATCACAGCACGCCAGTGGATTGAGATGGATTTGTCTGATAATTCAATCGTAACAATTTCCGATAGACTTCGCTTACCGGCAAAACCACAGGCAATTAAAACAGTTTCTGAGATTAATCCGGGAGCAATCAGGTCGCTTGATAGAATAATTTTGTCAGGTAGCCCTGTAATTAAAGAAGATAAATTGTTGAATGCGTACAATGTTTATTTTTTGACAAATGATATTGACCGCCAAAAAGCAATTGATAAAATTCGAGAAATTTCCGGTAATGTTTATACTGTTACTGATACTTATACACCAAAAATCGGCGCCTTTGTTTCTCTGCTTCAAGAAGGTCAAATTGTTAAACAATTTGGTAGCGGTGATCCGAATGATAGGACAATGACACTTTTTATCGGTGGTGAAGAAAAGGAGCTTAAGGAGCCTGTTCTTAAAAAAATATGGCAGATACGCCAGTTTGGTCCGGTTGTAACTGTAAGGTTAATTCACAAATAAGTCGCAAAGCTATTTTGAATATGAAGCTCCTGTATCTTTTTTCTGGGACAAGGAAGGGAAAAATGGATGGTACGCCCAGTATTGATTTTCCGGACACTCAACTGTACGGTTTAAATCATATGAAAAAATTTGGTATTGATACCAGTACGATTGAGTGGACTGATATTATTCGATCTCCTTTATTACAGAAAATTATCGGTTTTCGTTTTCGTCATTTTTTGATGTTTTTTGTTAGCCGTAAGTACGATGTTGTTTTTGGCTCATCACTTCTGTACATGATGATTTTGAAAAAATTTTTCCGAACAAATACAAAGTATGTCCTTTTTAACTTGGGAATAAATCGGACAATTGCGTCACATCAAAAACATCCGATTCGTTTGCGGATTATTTCTTCTTTACTTGACGAGTTTTCCGCAATTGTTTGTTTGTCTGAAAACCAAAAAAAATATTTTTTAGAAAAGTTGCCTTTTCTTGCTGGTAAAGTTTTTTCGGTTCATTTGGGGGTTGATGCGGTTTATTATCAGCCAGTTTTAAGTGACAGGAATCAGACAATATTATCCGTTGGTCGTGACAATGGTCGTGATTATAAAACTGTCATTGCGGCTGCTAAATTATTACCGGATCGTAAGTTTGAAATAGTGTGTAGCCATAGAAATTTAGTAGATGTTGGTCCGTTGCCGGATAATGTTAATGTTATCTTTGATCTGCCACTTTCCTTGCTTCGAGAAAAGTATCAAACAGCTGGATTGATTCTTTTGGTTACTCATCCTGATAATTGGCTCGACGGTTCAGATTGTTCCGGGCAAACAGTTCTTTTGGATGCTATGGCAAATGGTATACCGGTAATTGCTACGAGAAAAGCTTACCTTAGTGAGTATGTTAGAGATGGAATTGACGTCAAGGTAGTTGATTGCTATTCTCCACAGGAGCTTGTCGATTCGATTAAAGAATTGAGTGATAACTCAACGCGTTTAAATTTGGCGGAAAGTGCTCGAAAGAGGGTTCAAAAGGAGTATTCAACAGAACAGATGGCAAAAAAATTATCAGAGATTTTTTATCAATTAGTATCATGAAATTTTATTATATTACCAATTCAAGATTGCCTACGGAGAAAGCTTTTGGGTATGGCATAACTAAAATGTGTGAAGCTTTTGGCCGTTCCGGTCGGAATGTTGAACTCATTTTACCAAAGCGTTTTGGTGCTGATCCAAAAACTATATTTTCGTACTATGGTGTTGAGCCAACTTTTTCGATTCGAATTTTGTGGGCTCTGGATCTTTTTCGTTTTGAGCGCTATTTGGGCAAATTTGCATATGGTATTCATGCAGTAACTTTTTTTATCTCGCTTTGTTTTTTAAAGGTGAAGAAAGGGGATTGGCTATATAGCCGTGATCTATTTTTGTTGCCCCTTCTTCGTTTAAAAAGTCCATCAGTATTTCTTGAAATTCATTTTCTTCAAACAACACAGAGAAGATTACGTTTCTTTTTTAGGTATGCAAAAAAAATTTTGGTTACAACCACTTATTTGCAAAAAGAGATTGCTACTTATGGTTTTCCTAGTGATCAGATATTGGTGATTCATGACGCTGTTGATATAAGCCAATTTGGTATTTTGGTTGATAAAATTGAAGCCAGACAAAAACTGGCTTTGCCAACGGATAAACAGCTTATAGTTTATACCGGTAATTTTAAAGCGATGGGACAGGATAAAGGAATTCTGAATGTTCTCAAAGCTTTGCCCTATGTTTTAAAAAAACAATCAAATATTATGTTTGTGGCTGTCGGTGGCACTGCTTCTGATATTTCGGAGTATAAAAAATTATCCGAAAAATTTGGAGTGGCAGAATATGTTAGTTTTCTGCCCAGAGTTCATGTTCGCGAACTTCCGCTTTACCAATCAGCTGCAGACGCTTTGGCTATGTGTCCGCCAAACACTGAATATTATGCTCATCATGTTTCGCCGCTAAAGATGTTTGAGTATATGGCGAGTTCACGGCCAATTATAGCTTCTGATTTGCCAAGCATGAGAGAAGTGCTGGATGAAAACAGTGCTTTTCTCGTTAACGCTGATGATGAGATTAAATTAAGTCAGATGATTTTGAATGCATTGGAAAATCAAGTTATGGCTAAAAAATTATCAACCAATGCTCGTCGCGTTGTTGAAGAATATACGTGGGAAAAAAGAGCAGCTCGAGCTTTGGGTTTTTTAAAATTAAATTAAAATTAATATGACTGACTTTTCATACTCAGTGATTATACCGGTTTTTAATGAAGCGGCTGTGTTACAAACATTTTTTGAAAGATTATGTTCTGTGTCTGGAACAATATCTGGCCAGGGTGAGTTTATTTTTGTGAATGACGGTAGTTCCGACGAATCACTTGCTTTGGTAAAAAAATTTCGTGAGACGGATAAAAGAGTTAAGATTGTAAGTTTTTCCAGGAATTTTGGGCATCAAATGGCTATTACTGCAGGGCTTGATTTTGCCACTGGTGATTCGGTAGTTATTATCGACGCAGATTTGCAAGATCCGCCAGAATTGATTCCAAAATTGATTGAAAAATGGCAAGAAGGTTTTTCTGTGGTGTACGCTGAAAGAAGCGCTAGGCTCGGAGAAAGTTTTTTCAAACGAGCAAGCGCCCGCATATTTTATCGGGTTCTTCGTTGGTTGACAAAATATCCTATTCCAGAAAATGTGGGGGATTTTCGAATAATGGATAAATCTGTTGTGGAAACACTTAGGAATATCCGCGAGCAGCATCGTTATATGCGCGGACTTGTGAGCTGGGTCGGTTTCCAGCAAGGTGGAGTTTCTTATGTCCGTGATCCGAGATATGCTGGCGAAACAAAGTATCCTTTCAAAAAAATGGTTAAGTTTGCTCTGGACGGCGTCACTTCATTTTCAACGGTGCCGCTTCGAATGGCGATATCATTGGGTTTTTTTATAGTAATGATTTGTCTGGCGGTGGCCATCTATGCTCTTGGTGCCAGATTTATTTTTCATGTAACAATCCAAGGCTGGACTTCGCTTATCCTAGTTGTTGTGTTTATGGGCGGAGTCCAGCTGATTGTGCTTGGTGTTCTCGGTGAGTACATCGGACGCATTTATGAAGAAGTTAAAGGACGTCCTTTGTATATTGCTGAGGAAAAAATAGGTTTTGATGACTAGTATGACGAAAAATTTTTTTAAAAAAATTTCATTGTTTGCTGCTTTGAAATGGTCTACGGTTTTTGTATTTCTCGGTATTGTTCTCTGGGGTTTTCCGGACAGCCCGTCACCGTGGTTTGATAATGGCATTAACCTTGGTCTGGCAAAGACTTTTGTCTCTGACGGTATTTATAGTCTACGATTAGGCCCAGGTTCATACATTATGCAGCCATCATTATTTATTAGCACAAATTATCCATTGATTGGCTGGATAATCTTATCTTTTTGGATTTTTGGTATTGGGCTTTGGCAGGCGCAGATAATAATGGTAATTTTTTTATCACTATTTTTACTGCTTACATACCGTCTCGTCCTTAAATTAAATAATGGCAATAAAATATTATCACTTGCAAGTGTGGCTTTGGTTGCGACGTTCCTGCCTTTTTATGGGCATGGTCTTAGCGGTGGACTAGGAGAAATACCAGGTTTGGTGTATTTGTTTGCCGCTTTATTGATCTATAATCGCAAGGAACGTCTCATGGTAGTTGTAGCTGGATTTTTATTTGGTTTGGCCGCTACGACAAAAGTAATTTATTTTACTGTATTTGCCGGTGTATTGGTTGCTGAAATTTGGCAAGCATGGCGTAATCGAAAAATACCGTATGAGCGTTGGTGCCTTCTGGTTCTTGGTGCTTTACCAACAGTATTGATGTGGGGATGGAGTCTGCTGCCTCATCCGCTAACGCGAGAGTATTTGGTACAAACTTTTACTTATTATCATAATCCTTATAAAGCTGACAGTTCTTTTGTTTTGTCTAATTTAAAGAAATTTGTAACTGAGACCACTCCGATTCACTTTTCAATTCTTATGGGGACAGTTCTTTCTGCATTTTTTATCCCAAAAAGAAGCCAAAAGTATGGAGATAATTTTACTTACATTTATCAAGTTCTATTAGTTTTTGCCGGCTTGAATTGGTTGTGGTTTTTGGAAACACCAGGGTGGTACCGCTATTTTTTTCCGGCACATATCGTTGCTTTGGTTTTATTTCCAGGCGCGTGCTTTTGGGTATGCCAACAAATTAAACAGACTGTTTTAAAGAAATACGCCGCCGGTTTTATTATTATCAGCCTAATTTTTGTTCAGTTTGTTTATGTGCTTCAGGAACGAAATAAGCATTTATATTTCAATCCTGAACCAAGACGTCTGGTTGCGGATTTGGAACAATGGATCGGGGCAAATGCTGATATATATTTTTTGGACCAACCCGAATTATGGTTTTTGTGGAAAGGTGATAATGCCAGACAGTTTATTCATATGAATGCTCATGTTAACTTTGGGGAAGATTTTTTTGCAACCGGGCATTTACCTAGTTATTTGGTGACTGGCAATCATCCTGAAGATAACCCCTATATAGTTGAGCATGCATCTGAGTTTGCATCTGAGTATTATCTAGTCCAAACATACGGTCGCTATACTATTTTTTCCCTTAAGTAATTTATATTATGTTCGATTCATCTCTTAAAACACAATTGCGTTTTCATGTTTGGGGCATACTACTTTCGATTATTGTTTCTCTGATAGTTGGTTTGCCGGCCGTGATATTTCATTTTTCATCTGATTATCATGGTGTTGACATGATTAAGACCAATGCCGAAAATTTTTATGTAACCCAGATTCAAGAAGTTTATGACGGACACCCTGGTTTGGGTAATCCAACTGTAGCTGATCTTAAAAATAATCCGTATCTTT
>CAZVNO010000053.1:0-6596 GCA_964628715.1 uncultured Gammaproteobacteria bacterium
GATATTTACAAAGAAGAGGAAAATAGATTTAATTCTCTTTTCGGGAAATCTTTTCATGATAAGATTGCTACCGTTGAGCTTCTGTTTTCCGATAAGTCTGATACGGTTACAGCGAGGGAGAATTTAATTAGTATCTTGTGTTTGTGGGAGCTTTTGCTTAGGAATCGTGGTATAATGAATCAAGGCGATGTTTATTCTTGGGTTAAAATTGAACAAAAAATTATCCAAGCCAAGAGATTGCTCCAAAAAAATATCCACCCGCGATTACTGGTGGAAGAAGTACTTTTGATGATACCTTAATTATTAATATGAAAAAATATTTTATCGGATTTGGTGGTTTGATTGCGTCGCTTCTGTTTATTGGCGCTGGTTGTGTGTCAGTCGGAAGCAACACTTCTACTGCCAATGGATCTGCCGGTATGTTTGTTTCGGTTGATAAAGGACAAAATTGGAAGCAGATTTCACAACAGCCGACACTTACCGGCGTAAAAACTTTGTCTAACACCAGTGTGTTTCGTTTGGTATCAGATCCACAAGATTCACGCGCTCTTTATTGGCTTTCTAGAGAAAATGGTCTTATTTACTCATATGATGATGGTAATTCTTGGCAGCAGGTCACAGGCCCGATGTCGTCTGGATTTGTGTATTCACTGGTGGTTCACCCGAACAATAAATGTGTTATTTACGGTACAAACAGCCAGTTAATTTACGAAACAAAAGATTGTGGTCGATCTTGGCATGAGACTTATCGAGAATCACGCTCTGATTTGCAGATTGTCTCTCTGGCAATGAATCCATTTTCACCATACGAAGTGTACGCGGCCGAGAGTAATGGTGATTTGCTCATGAGTAGCGACAATGGTGTTAGCTGGCGTGTTGTGCAGAGATTTGCCGTGCCATTGGCCGAGGTTGTTGCAAATCCGATTCAAAATGGAACAATTTATGTAGTTACCAGAAAGAATGGTTTGTATCGTTCAATGGATGGCGGACAAAATTGGATTTCTCTGGCAACCAGTATGAAGGAGTTCTCTGGCTCGCTTGAGTACCGTCGCATTTTGGTTCACCCGACAAAACCAAACGTCTTGTATTGGATTTCAACTTATGGTATTTTGACGTCTGCTGATAGCGGCGATACCTGGAGCGCGATTGATCTTATAACTCCTCCGGGAAGCGCACAGATTTATGGGTTTGCTGTGAATCCAAATAATGATAACGAAATCTATTACACAGCAACGATTAATGGGCGATCCACTTTTTATAAGAGCGTTGACGGCGGGGCTCGTTGGACCACAAGTAAATTGCCATCAGGGCAGACGCCAACAATACTTCGTGTGCATCCAGAACGTGACAATGTCGTTTATCTCGGTTTTTCCATTTTACAACAAAAAAGTAATAACAGTCTCTTTTTGGGACAATAATTTTTCATATGACATTAGTACAGACATATAAGGAGGAATTTGGTAAGGCGATTGATTATGTCAAACACGATATCTCAAGTCTGAGAACAGGGCGAGCAACTTCAGCCCTGGTTGAGGACGTCACTGTCGAAGCCTATGGAAGTCAGCAGCCTCTAAAAACAGTGGCTTCTATCGCGGTTTTGGATGCAAAAACACTCGCCATAGAACCATGGGACAAAAGTTTGATGGGGCCAGTAGAAGCAGGAATTCGCAAGTCGGAATTGGGTTTGAACCCGGTAAATGATGGTAAAGTTATTCGCATTCCTTTGCCAACGCTTACGTCAGAACGCCGTGCTGAGTTGGTGAAGGTGCTGCACCAGAAACTTGAAGCTGGGAAAATTGCTATTCGTAAACTTCGTGAAGATGTGAAAGGGATGATTGATGAAGCTGAAAAAGCCAAGGAAATTGCGGAAGACGAGAAGTTTCGACAGTTGGAAGAAATGGACAAGCTTATGAAAGAAATGAACGACAAGATCAAGATTTTGGGAGAAGAAAAGGAAAAAGAGATAAATACCATCTAATTAACAATTAACAATAAGCAACTAGCGAGGAACAATTCGCTAGTTTGTTTGCTATTGAATAATCTATGGTTATTTGCTATACTCATGGGGCTAAAATACCTCATTTGTATGCTACAACATAACGAAAAATCGATGGATAAAATTATTTCCCTTGCCAAGCAGCGTGGTTTTATTTTTCCAGGCAGCGAGATTTATGGCGGCTTGGCAAACAGCTGGGATTATGGTCCACTTGGTCATCAGTTGAAACAAAACATCAAAGCCGCTTGGTGGAAGTTTTTTGTTCAGGAACGTTCTGATATGGTGCCGATGGACACGGCAATTATCATGAACCCAAAGGTTTGGGAGGTTTCGGGGCATTTGGAAAATTTCAGTGACCCATTGGTTGAATGTCGCGCCTGTCATCATCGTTTTCGGGCTGATCATTTGCTCGAAAAAAAGAGCGCTGAGCCAGGCTATGATCGCGAAGCGCCGATGGACATTGAAAAAATTCCTTGTCCAGATTGCGGTGGCAAGCTTACTCCGCCAAAGAATTTTAATTTGATGTTTAAGACATTTATCGGTTCGACTGAGGACGATGCTTCGGTTGCTTATCTCCGTCCCGAAACTGCCGCTGGAATGTTTGTGAATTTCAAAAATGTTTTGGGTGTTACCAGACGACGTTTACCATTTGGGATCGCTCAGATCGGCAAGAACTTTCGCAATGAGATTACTCCTGGTAATTTTATTTTCCGTACGCGTGAATTTGAAATCGGTGAATTTGAATACTTTATCAATCCAAAAGATTGGGAGAGTATTTTTGAGATGTGGCTAGGCGAGATCAAGCGCTGGTGGAAAGATATCATGCAGATAAACATGGATCATCTGGTCTGGCATGAAATTCCGGACGGTGAGCGCGCGCACTATTCCAAACGCACGGTTGATATTGAATACCAATATCCATTTGGCGTAAAAGAATTGCACGGCATTGCCTATCGCACGGATTTTGATCTTGCTCGACACGAAAAGGGGAGTGGTGAAGATTTGCATTATACTGATCCGGAAACACAAGAAAAGTTTATTCCACACGTAATCGAGCCAACTTTCGGAATTGACCGTATGCTTTTGGTATCGCTTCTTGAGGCTTACCATGAAGAAGACGCCCCTACAAGTGAAGAAGGTAAAACTGAGACGCGCGTCGTCATGAAGTTTCCAAAACATTTGGCTCCGGTGAAAGTGGCTGTGCTTCCGCTGTCAAAAAAAGAAGAACTTTCCTCTGTCGCAAAAGAAATTGCCAATAATTTACGCAAGCATTTTACGGTTGAGTACGATGAGACGCAGTCAATCGGCAAGCGTTATCGTCGCCAGGACGAAATTGGCACGCCTTATTGTGTGACGGTTGACTTTGATTCACTAAATGACAAAGCAGTGACTGTGCGTGATCGCGATACTATGAAACAAGAGAGAATTGGTATTGATGATTTGAAAAGATATCTTGTTGAACAGTTTGGTTTGTAATAATTCTTTAGATTAATTTGTCATTTCGAATCCCGCCGTAGCGGGTGAGAAATCTTCAATTTATTTGTGAAGATCTCTCGGTTTCACTTCGTTCCGCTCGAGATGACAAAAATCCAAAATGGTCAAGGTTACATGATTCATGATTCATGATACGTGATTGATATGTTTGAACAATACAAATTAAAAAATAAAGCTAATGTCATTTTTGTTCCGCAAAAAGATACTCGTTCTGTTACTGTCATGGTCATGTACCCGGTCGGTTCTCGCTATGAGTCAGACAAAATGGCGGGTGTCTCTCACTATATTGAGCATCTCATGTTCAAAGGGACAACGAAACGAAAGACCACTCAGATTTTGACGCGTGAGATTGATCGCCTCGGTGCTGAATATAATGCATTTACCAGCAAAGAAAATACCGGTTATTATATAAAAGTTGATAGTGCCTACACCAAAATTGCACTTGATATTTTGTCAGACATGTTGTTTCATTCGTTGTTTGACCCAAAGGAAATGGAAAGAGAGAAAGGTCCGATTGTCGAGGAGTTGCGCATGTATCGGGACAATCCAATGATGAATATCGACAATGTTTTTGAGGATCTCATGTACGCTGGCTGCCCGGTCGGGCGTGATATCGGCGGTACCCCAGAAACTGTCATGAGTTTCAAACGCAATGATGTTTTGGCTTTCAAAAAGAAATATTACACAGCTTCAAACATGACAATTGTTGTGGCTGGTAATGTAGACGAAACTACCAAAAAACTCGTTCAGGAATTTTTTGGCGAAGAGAAAAATACCGGTGTGCCGTCGCATGAGTATTTGCCGGCAGTGTATGGCCCAAATACCAAAGAAAAACGTTTGGTAATTCAGAAAAAGGAAACAGATCAGGTCCAGCTTATGCTCGGGTTCCCAGGCTTCCAATACGGTGCCAAAGAAAATCCGGCGGTTACGGTCATGAATACTATTTTTGGCGGTTCAATGAGCTCGCGCTTGTTTATTCAGATTCGTGAGCGCCGCGGTCTTGCCTACGTAGTTTCGAGTGGTAGTGACAAATTTCGAGACACCGGACATGCCTATGTTCGTATGGGACTTGAGGCAAAAAATATAAATAAAGCGCTCGCTGTTGTGAAACAAGAAATTCAAAAGTTGGTAACAAAAGGCGTAACTGCCCGAGAACTCGCTGACGCGAAGACTCATATTCACGGCGGCATGGCATTGTCCTTAGAAGATTCAAGTACGCAAGCGAGCTGGTACGCCAAAGAAGCTTTGTTTGATACCAAGATAAAAACGCCGGAAGAGAGAATGTTCGAAATAAACGCTGTTACTCGTGAGGATGTGCAGGCGGTGGCCAAAAAGATTTTTCGACTCAAAGAAGCGCGCGTTGCCATTATTGGTGACGTGAAAAAAGATATTGAATTGTTTTAATATGAAATATTTTTTTGCCAATTGGAAAATGTATTTGAACGTTGACCAATCAGTAGAGCTGGCCAATGAGTTGGCTGGTCAAAATATTTCCGAGAATTGTACGGTGGCGTTATTTCCATCAGCTTTGGCTTTCACCGGAGTTCGCGATGCAGTTTCAAAAACAAAAATAAATGTTGGCGCGCAAAATTGCAATTGGACGCCTCGCGGGGCTTATACTGGCGCAATTTCCGCAGAGCTTTTTGCCGAAGCTGGCGCAAAATTTGTTTTGGTCGGACACTCTGAGAGGAGACATATTTTTGGTGAGACTGATACTGATGTTAGGAAAAAGATTGACGCCGCTCTTGATGCTGGTTTGATTCCGGTTGTTTGTATTGGAGAAACACAAGAAGAAAAAGAAAATGGTCGTCGTGAGTATCGTTTGAAAAAACAACTCATGAAGGCCTTTGAAGGTTTGGTTTTGGACGAGGACAGAAAAATAAT
The DNA here is from genome assembly GCA_964628715.1 of uncultured Gammaproteobacteria bacterium. GTDB lineage: Bacteria > Patescibacteriota > Patescibacteriia > Magasanikbacterales > UBA922 > JAHFIC01. Next base: position 5,375 of record CAZVNO010000053.1, read on the forward strand.
GGTGGCATATGAGCCGATTTGGGCGATTGGTAGCGGTACGCCCTGCTTGCCGGCCGATGCCGATGATGTTCATGGCTGGATCCAAAATGAATTGAAACAGTATACGTCTGCCACAGTCCCGATTTTGTATGGCGGCAGCGTTGATGCCAAAAATGTTGAATCATATTTTGCAACCGGTACGATTGATGGCGTTTTGGTTGGCAGTGCTTCGGCTGATCGCGTTTCGTGCCTAGCTATTTTGGAAGCAATTGCAAGCTCAAATAAATAACATTATGCCACCTTGGGTTCTGCCGACAATTTTCGTTATAGTTTCATTTGGTATTGCCGGTGTGATTTTGGTTAGAAAATTTCCGCAATTATCGCTCTTGGACGTTGATAGTTTGCCAGAAGTAAAAGAAGAAAAGAAAAAAGATGAGTTTTTGAAACAGCGCGTGGAGAAAGAGGCTATACAGGCAAAAAAAGAGAGGGGTATTCGTTGGCAGCCGCTATGGCAGATGTTGAAACATATTCAAATTCGTTTTCGGCGATATGTTGGAGCTGTTGAGAGATCTGTTCGTGCTGACATGCAGTCCTTTCGTACAGTATCTCCGGAAAAAATAGAAGAACAGCACGAGCAGCTTCGGACATTGCTGTCAGCCGCGACGTTTGCTTTTGAGCAGGGTGATTTTGATACTGCGGAAAAGAAATTTTTGTCAGCCATAAGGCTTGATGCCAAAAGCAAAGAAGCCTATCGAGGTCTGGGGGATATCTATGCAAAACAAGGACAAATGAACGAGGCGATTGAGACCTATCTATTTGTTCATCACATCGATCCAGATGATGATCATGTGCTGGTGCGTTTGGCAGAACTTTCTGAGGCTGCGGGTAAACCAAATGACGCGGTAGAATATTATGAGCAAGCGCTCCTTTTGAATGATAATTTCTCTGTCCGTTTTGCCAAGTTGGGAGAGCTTCTTCTCACCATGGATCAGCCCGAACCAGCTCTGGAGGCTATAGAGCAAGCACTTGATCTAGAGCCTGAAAATCCAAAGTATCTTGACATGCTCGTAGAAACGAGTATAATTGTTGGGAACAAAGACTTGGCTGAAGAGGGTTATCAGCGTTTGCGCATGGTTAACCCAGAAAATCAGAAATTGGCCGTCTTGAAGGATAGAATCGAAAAAATTTAATAACGCCGCCTTAGCTCAGCTGGTAGAGCAACACTTTTGTAAAGTGAAGGTCC
>CAZVNO010000054.1:0-6592 GCA_964628715.1 uncultured Gammaproteobacteria bacterium
CTAATGGTACTATTGGATTTATATTATTATTTCCGTCTCTGGGCGCAAACGAAGGTATGCGGCCATCATCAAAATAAACAGCAACGTAACGCGACGCTACCGTATTACGATCTACAAAACTAACACCATTTGCTGTAGCAGTCTGTGAGAAGGAATAAAAGCCGCCAGCATTAGTCTGATTGGATAAATTACCTTGAGTTGAATAATCCGAATGCGATGAAATTTGTGCCCCCTGTTGTTTGTATGTCCAAACATAATGCTGATGACCACCAAGTGCTGGTAAATAATAATCATCGCACAAAGCACATGTTTCATCTTGGAAAAAACTATCTATCCGCTGAATATCGGATGTAACCGTAGATTTATTAAATCTAGCAAAATCTATAAATAAACTCTTTGATAACAAATTTGGCCAGTTACCACCTGCCTGCCAAGGGAAAGCTGTTGGCACAAAATATATCCTATCTATATCATTTTCACGCAATTGAACTTCGGCCTGTGATTGCTCAATAAAATTATTACGATTAGCCATGTTACTAAAGACACTTTCCGGTGAATAGTTAGTTGCCAAAACATGAATTGAATCACGGAAATAATCACCATCACCACCCTCTGGGTTACCATCAGTCAGTGTTTCTAAAGATTGGATTGTTGCTGGATCATTAACATATGAAGTATCACCCCATGTTCTTGGTGGATGCATTACAGTACCAAAAGTAGACCACGATAAATTATCACTATCATTCCCGTGGTCATTATTTTCTGGATCATGAGGTGGCGGAACAAAATACTGCAACTCAATACACCCAGAACATACAGAATTATTTCTTGTATTACCTGGGAATTGAACATTTGCATAGTTTGTAGATGGCTTCTTTTCAGTACGTAAAACCAAAGCATTCTGACCCAGCTGATCCCATGCCCATGCTTGCATAGTCTGATATCGAGAACGATCTGCTGTATTAAACCCACTATCACAAGCAAAATCCCTATATGATGATTCAGTAAATGAAAAATCACAATCCATATTTGTTGGCGCACCGCAAAGCGCAAGGGAAGTATTTAAGCATGTCCTGGTTAATGGTTTCCCTCTATCAGCGGCACTATCAATAAAATAACCATTACCTTCAACTGAAGAGAAGCTAGAATTTATTAATTGATCAATCGCAGATTGCCCTGCCCCTGCAGAAATACCTGAGTTTGTTGAAAATAAATTGTTGCCCCCAATTACATAACCATGAACCTTTGTTGCTGATGCGCAATAAATTTGTCCACCGATAGGACCTACAGGCAAACTACCTTGAACAACAGCTCCGTCCATCCTCGGCAAATACCCAGCCGATTCAGCGCTGTTGAAGAAATTTGCATCTGATGCGGAAATATCGATTGGCAGCCAGGTGAGACAAGCGTATTGCTGAACTTCATTTTTTGAAGCATCAGCCAAACCATTGATCGGATGACTCAAATCGCGTTCCAAACAATACCCGGATAGTCCAAGCACTTTTTGTCGTTTATCAACCGGCTGGCATGTACCCGCTGCGATCAAATCACTTGATCCACTTCCGCCGCACTGTGCCGCGTCTCCTTCTGGGTCGCAAGGAATACCATCGCTCTGCCCGCCAACACAAATTCCTTGAGGAACTTTTGAACTTGCGCGAAGTGGCCAGTAGTCAACTGTACCGCCACCTTTGTATGACACTTTTTCATATGAACATGAGCAATCGCCGACCGTATCCTGGCCATCGGCACGCTGACAAACAGTCGCGCCGGTAAAGCCAGTTTTTTTCTCGATGAAAATATCACGTGTTTTTGGATTATTAAGAGCGTCGTCACTCTTTTGTCTCTTGTCTGTAGCCACTTGATATGGGAATGGGCTATCTTTTTCCGGATAAGCTTTGCAGGTACCGCCGGTAAAATATCCCAAAATCTTTCTGACTGCGTCTGTTTTTTGATCATCCGTTAACGCTGGCGTTGCCTCCAAAATTTGATTTGGTATGCCAGCTGATTCTGGTAAAGAACCTGTTATTGGTACCAAACAACGCCCACCATAACAACGTCCTGGCGTGATATCAACAGGGCCACATGCGTCCCAAGATGTATCTGGTCGAGTCCGCGTACCAGTGCAATCACTATCCCCGGCTGTCAACCTATGCGCTGCATATGAAGTGCCACCAAAGCCCTCTGAACGAAGAGTATTAAAGTCGGATAGATCAAATTTTACATAATCCAAATCCCCAATCTGGTATTTATTGAAAAGCGAATAACCAGAATAATCAGAACCTTGCCACGATACATCACGGGCAACATAAGACTGTTGATCCAATTGACCGGCAAACGGTTCACCACCGTCTGGTACCCAATGAGTACACCCCTCAGCATCAGCTGACGTTGCATCACATAATTTATACTCATAGCAAAGCGGCACTGGGTTTGGGTTACCATTGACACCAGTCTCAATGGTCGAGCTCTTACAAGCAAGCCACTGTGAGCAAGTGCGATCTCGATCCACTTTCAAAATAACATTGGCATTATTATTTGTCGCACTTGATGCCCCAACCGGTGAAACCAATTTGAATGGCGGGGTAGATCGCTCACTAACAGCATAGGTATCAGCAGCATTATATAATTTTGCCGGATCTTCAGTTTTGTCAAAAAGTGCGCAACCTTCAGTCAAACTCACTTGACCGTTACATTCTTTGGCTTTGTCTGACAATTGTTTATTGTAAAGGACATAATACGGATGCCCATTTGGATATATATTTGTAACATCGGTTGGGTCAACGAGTTCTGTGCAAGTATTTTCACTTGCCGGGCAAACACCGACCGTACCTTGATAGGCAGCATCGGCATTTGAACGAATATCATAAATCAACTGACCGCCGGTTCGATTCAAATAGGTAGAATCACAAGGGACATCACCGATATTTACACAAGTATTACCTGTACCACAATCGCCATCCACTCGACAAAGTGTATTATTATTTTGACTACATTCACCGACACCGTCCTTAAACCAACCACTATAAGTAGTATTGTTGCGCTCCACAGTTGGTTTGTACGTGCATGTGCCGCCGCCTGTAAAGACTGGATCTTTTGCAAACACTGGACTACCACCAATCGCATCAAATTCAGTACAACCAGCTACCGGCTGACTACAGAGCATTCCCGGACCACCCGGCACAACATACAATTCTGGATTATTTTTTATAAACACCTTTTCATGTGTTGATGCAGCATTATTTGGCAAAGTCGGCGTCTCACGACCGAGTTCCATACAACCCAGATCCTTACTATCACACTCAAATTGTTTCCGATCTGCCAAGAAAATTGGAGTAGAAGATGGAGTATCAGCTGGAATAATAATAGTCGATGGAATTATAGTAGCATCATCAGGCGAACCGGTTGTGAAAATTAATCTTTCCGGAATAATACACCCGGTTTGACCTTGAGGGATAGCGCATGAACCGGTTTCTGGCTGACCAATTTTAATGAAACCACTTCGAAGCGTACAACGATCCCCCGCTTGGCTCCGAATCGCTACGCTAGAATTGGTCGAGTCACACCACAGATTATACGCCTGCAGATATTCACCGCCGTCAGTACCATACTCATCATCAACCGTATTGTGCGTATCCCAAAGGGGCTTACAACCAACAGCCTCTACACGACAAAGTGATTCAAAACCAGTCGTATAAACAGTAGCGCTCTGACTATCTTTATAAGCTGTACAGCCGAGAGCAGCCCCAGGAAGACTGTCTGTTGGCTTCGCGTCACAAGCCAAAGGCACGTCCACCAATGTATCAACCCCATTATAATTAACAGTTTGTTTCCAAGAATCCTTGATCAGATAAACCCGATCTTGAAGCTGAGTCAATTCAACATTATCAATAAAGTATTCGCCTTCACGACTGACCTCAAAAATAAGATAGGCCGGCAAAGTACTGGATGCTGGAGACCCGCCCTGCCCAGTAAATACTACAGGACCCACATGGTACTGCTGCCAACTGCCACTGAGCGATACTGGAGCACTAGCGTTTGTCAAAGCGTCACGAGTAAACTCACCACGGAGTCCACCGACAAACCCAGGTGCGCTTCTTTGTTCCAAATGAATACCAAGTGTTTGTGGAATCGCGCTCCGCGCCCAAAAAGTTAATTCATAAGTTGCGTTTGCTCGGAGTGTATTTCCTGGGATATATCGAGCAGCACTACTATCTACCCCACTCTGAAAATGAACGTACAACGAATGTTCGGTAACGCGAAGAGCCTCTCCAGAAATTGTTATACCGGTAGATGTTGCTGCGCCAAAAGGAAAATTGCTATTGTTATCATCCCAGCCCGGATTGGCAGCCACTAGAGCTGATGCTGATGAACCTTGTGGTTCAAAAGTATCGGTAAAAACAATCTGCCGATTATTACCAGTATTACCCACATAGGCGCGACAACCATTCATTGCCGCCGAACACGATTCACTCTCCCCAGGAGATGAAATTGTTTGATATTGGCAAAAACCACCATTGGCCGCAGTCGCAGATGGCACAAACCAACCACCAGCGCTACATCGACGGCAAGTATTATCTTCCCAAACGCCACGTTGTGCCCCATTTCTTGTCTCAGTACAAATTGTTTGGGCGTTTGCCCCAGTAATCGCTGGGTCAGCCACCAAATTTGTAATTGTTTTCCGGAGAGGATGACAAGATGCATCAACAGTAACAGTGTGGTTGATCAGACGATAAAAAGTAGTACCTTGATCATCATACAGTTCACGGCAATTTATATCAGATATTGGCACTGTACCCCCATTTGGAAGTTCCCCTGTACCATTAGTATTTACCCGATTCGCATAAAGTGTGGCGTTGCAGATATTATAATAGCCTTCGATAACTGAATTTGTATCATCATCATAAGCGGGAGAATTGACAGGAAACACAGAAGCAACTGTTTGTATACCTAAACTCGGATTGACATTATTAAGGTATGTTTGTTCTGTTGAATTAATTGGGAGCAAACGATGGACGCGAAGGACATAGCCCTCTGTACGTGAACCTTCCCATGAGTAAAAGGCGCGCTGATTCGAGCCATCGGCCAATGGTTTCTCACAATATTTCAAACTAGTATAGTACTCAAGTTTTTCACCACTATTGCCTCTTGCGTCAATATTTGTGAATTCGTCACATCCTGCCGCTCTAGCTGTACAAGTTCTAGCATTGGTATTTGCGCCTGGACCAGGGGCAATAAAGTACACTGGGAAAGCACCTGTATCAAAACCCTGTCCAGTCTCGGCACGACCAAGTTCACGGAATGTATCATAACCCACGCAGGCTGCGTCACATCGATTTCCTCCGACTATACCTGGAATTGCGATTTGTGACCCGCCAACACTTGGTGTATAGGATTCACAACCAACCTCAGACTGAACACAGACACTGGCAAATGACTGACAAGCGGCCGGTGCTCGGACGGTCAAATCAGACGCTTCGGCTGAAGTATTTGGCCAGTCAATTTCGGTTGTTCTTGAATTAGCATCATAACAGCCCAAATAATCAGGAGCTTTTTTGAGATGTGTAAGCTCGCCCGCAGACAGAGAAGTATTTTCCGAAAAATTATTTGTCGATCCATCAATTACATATGTACCGTCGTCATTTAATTTTGCTCCATAAAATGCCGTACAGCCGTCTGAACCAGAGGCACACTGGGCATCAGTTGTCTGACTGTTTTTATTAAAATATAGCGCAGCAGTACGTCCCAAACGACGGTCATCTGCCGAAACAGCACGAGTGCTCGGAATCCAAGGATCTGACGCTGATAAATTGGCGATATCCTTATCTGTTGTATAAGCTCGACAGCCAACAGTATCAACATTACATTGCCCAAAGTCCATTGTTTTTGACAAATATGACACTTGTGTACCACTTTCAGTGTTTACAAAGGTCTTACAAGTATTAAATTGAGCTGGGCAAGTTTCACCACCGAGGCGCCAAATATTTTTTTCTTGCGTGCAAAAACCAAATTTATTACCTATACAACGCCCCTCCTCATCTTCAAGAACACAGGTGGCCAAATCCATACATTCTTGTCTGCGACCAGATGATGATGGATCAATTAGCCCAGGACCGGTAGCAAATGTATGACACAACTCTTCTGGTGCTTTGAGTATCCAATTTGGATTAATTAAATGACAATATGGATGAGCGGAATCCGCAAGACCTTGCAGGTTGCAATCATAAAATCCATTAACCACTGTTTCCAATTTTGGTGGATTTGATGGATCTGCTTGAAGAGCGGCAATTTCAAAACCAAGAGGCAAAATTCTGGCTTTACGCATTTTTTGGATATTGGAATAACAATATGCATCTTTGTAACAATTTCTATCAGTGTTTTTTACTTCATTAGTTGGCGGAATCAGACTTCTCTCTCCGTGAAGAAGGCCTTCAGTAATCGCTTCAGCAATCGTAAGCGGTGCTTTTTCGTGTCGCGCCCGATCAATTGCCGCGCGTAAATCTTTGTCCATGACACAATTATCAAGCGCAAATGTGGCAGGCGCGTCCGGACAAGATGAAAAAACTCGCCGCGCTGGTTGGCATGTCGCCCTCGG
>CAZVNO010000055.1:0-3604 GCA_964628715.1 uncultured Gammaproteobacteria bacterium
TTGCGTTAACACTGGAATTTTACCTTGATAAAAGCTAATCATTTGGCTTAGGCGATACCTTTCGTACCCGCCAAATAATTCATCGCCCCCATCACCACCCAAAGCAACCACGATTCCAGAATCTCGAGTAAAGCGCGATAAAAGATAGGTGGCGACTTGTGTAGCGTTGGCTACTGGCTCATCCATGTGATAGATCACTTCAGGCAAATACTCTCTTACGTCGCTATTTTTTATAATAAGTTCATGGTGCCTAGTATGGTAATACTCACTAGTAAGCCTAGCTAGCCTTGCGTCAGCATTAAACTTGTCACCGCCAGTTTCAAAACCAACGGAAAAAGTATCGAGTGTTTTTCCAGAAACTTCTGCGGCCAAACCAAGTATAACGGTTGAATCGACACCGCCAGACAAAAATACGCCCACCGGACGTTCGGAAATCATTTGTCTCTGCACTGAATCTTTTAGTATCTTTTTAATTAAATCCTTTGCCTCCTCTTTTGAGGACAAAGCTGCGGTGAGTGTCGGATTCCAATAAGATTCTTTTTTGATCACACCGTGTTCATAAGTCAAAATATGCCCAGGCTCCAATTTTAATATATTATTAAACATTGTTATCGGCGCTGGCACATAAAGAACACGGAAATATATATTGAAGGCTTCGTGGTTGATTTCTCTTTTTATCGGATGTTCCAAAATCGCTTTTATCTCTGATGAAAAAATAAGCGCACCATTATTTTCTGCGTAATACAATGGCTTCACGCCAATCTGATCCCGAACCAAAAATAACTTTTCCTTTTTGCTGTCCCAAAGAGCAAAAGCAAAAATACCATTAAACTTTTTAACTACTTCTATACCCCATGTTTCATAGCCGCGTACAATCACTTCGGTATCACTTGTGCCTTTAAATTTCTGTCCTTCTGCCTCAAGTTCCTTTCGAAGTTCTTGAAAATTATAAATCTCTCCATTAAAAACAATAACAACTGATCCATCATCACTTTTCATCGGCTGCGCTCCGGTTGGTGTCAAATCCAAAATAGCGAGACGATTGTGCCCGAGTGATACCTTTGAATCAACGTATTGACCGGTCGCGTCAGGACCACGGTGCTTTGTTTTGCTGTTCATTTTCGCGATAAGCCCTTCATCACGAAAAGTAAAGCCATTTATACTGCACATACAAAACTTAGCTAGTGATTTATTATTCAACTTCGTTCAAATCAGCTTCAACCATAATTTTTACCAATTCTTTGAACTTTACTTTTGGTTCCCAACCAAGCTTTTGTTTCGCTTTACTATAGTCACCAAGCAAAAGATCAACCTCAGCCGGACGTGTGTATTTCTCGTCGAATTTTACATATTTTTCCCAAGACAAATCTACCGCTGAAAACGCTTCCTCCAAAAATTCTTTTACGGTGTGAGTTTCTCCAGTCGCAATCACATAATCATCTGGTTCAGGCTGCTGGAGCATGAGCCACATCGCTTCTACATATTCTTTGGCATAACCCCAATCACGTTTTGCGTCCAAATTACCCAGAGTTAAAGATGAAGCGCGCCCATGAACAATATCAGCAACCCCTTTTGTTATTTTTCTCGTCACAAAATTTTCACCTCGTCTTGGCGACTCATGATTAAATAATATTCCAGAGCAGATAAACATGCCATAGCTCTCACGATAATTAACTGCTTGATGGTGAGCAAAAACTTTGGCGCAAGCATAAGGACTTCGTGGGTGAAATGGCGTCAATTCGTTTTGCGGCGCCGAAACAACTTTGCCATACATTTCGCTACTTGAAGCTTGATAAAATTTTGTCTTTACGCCACTTTCACGAATAGCCTCAAGCAATCTTAGAGTACCCACACCCGTCACATCAGCAGTATAAACTGGTATATCGAAACTGACGCGAACATGACTTTGCGCAGCCAAATTGTACACTTCGTCTGGTCGAATTGTGTATAAAAGTTTGGAAATATTTGTGCCGTCAGATAGATCGCCATAATGCAAAAATAATCGCTTATCTTTATACTCACCCATAAGGTGTTCAATCCGTGTCCGAACAATCGTACTACTTCTACGGACAATACCATGCACTTCATAACCTTTTTCCAAAAGCAATTCAGCCAAATAAGATCCATCTTGACCGGTAATGCCGGTAATCAACGCTTTTTTCATACTTTTGCGCGCCAATAAGAATAAATTTCTTGGCTTAACTCTTCCAAGCCAATAGTCGGTTCCCAATCAATAACTGATTTAAGATAAGCATTACTACCGTACAAATCATTGATGTCATTGGTCCTAAGACCACCCTTATCGATACCAATCTGAACATCAGAAAGCTGAGCGAACATTTTACCATAGGAAATAATCTCTTTCAAACCCACAGAAACACCCCGACAGACATTTGCAACCACCCCAGGCATATCTTGTTCCAAAAGCAACCGATAAGCCCGGACAACATCGCTCACATGTAGTATATCGCGTTTTACGTCAATATTGCCAAGTTCCAGCATCTCGCGCTTGCCGGCATTTATTTCAGCAAGTTGTTTAAAAATTTTTGGGATAACAAAAGCATCAGGCTGTCCTGGGCCTGTATGATTGAAGCTGCGTGGTATTGCGATAAACATTTCTTTCATGAATGTACGCACTACGGCCTCTTGCTGTATTCTGGATAATCCATATACACCCAAACCATCAAGCGGATGGGACTCGTCAATTGGCAAATATTTAGCTGGACCATAAACATGAGCAGTGCTCACCACCAAAACTCTTGGTGCAGTGGACAGATCAAGCGCTGCCTCAAGTATGTTTCTAGTTCCTTCAACATTTATCTGATTTGTAAGTTCTGGATTTTTTTCCGCAAAAGGCGGAGAAGAGACTCCAGCCAAATGAAAAATATGGGTTGGTTCAATCTTTTTCAGCGCGCCCCTGACACCAGCGGTGTCCGTGATATCAACTGACAAATAACCAGCTTCTGCCCCAGGTTCTTTGCCCAAACCAAAAACATCATACCCATTTGCTTGGAGCTCACTCTTCAGATATGGCCCGACAAAACCTTTACTGCCGGTAATTAAAGCTTTTCTTTTCATAAATTAAATACGCTCGATTGCTTTTAGCCATTTATCACGATTGTTGATCGGAATAATATCAATGCGGTCGCCTGGTTTTACTTCATAATTCGCAACCCCAACATCATTCATCACCACTGGTGTCCCCGCGGCTACCGCCTCTACCACCACCAGCCCATAGCCCTCTGAAATACTTGGAAAAAGCAACGCATCAGCTGTTTTGATATAGGCAATTGGGTGCCTGGACCACTCTTCCAATCGAACCGCATGCGCCAATTTATATTTCTTAATTCTTTTTTCAATATTTTTTCTGTCTTTACCAGAACCAACAATTACCAACAAATAACTAGGGTGTTTCTCTACCACTTGGGCAAATGTAGCAACCAACCAAGGCAAATTTTTTACCGGGTCAAGCCGGCCCAAAACCAAAAAAATTTTTTCATAGCCAGGATACCGAGCATGGAGATCAAAATGCGGTACATAGGTTTTAATAAGCTCTGTGTCAACTGCGATTGGCCGAACTTTTATTTTTTCTTCTTTTATACCA
>CAZVNO010000055.1:3614-6547 GCA_964628715.1 uncultured Gammaproteobacteria bacterium
GGTGAATTCTTTCACTAACTACCCGAAATTGATCAGCCTGACGTAAAACATACGCCCTAGCCAAAAGATACCGCAAACGATTTGCGATGCTTCCACGACGATAATATACAGATCCAAAAAAATCTCCGTGACACTGCACTTGTAAAAAAATTTTTTGCTTTGCTTTTATTCTTGCACCAATCAATCCGGCAAAAAATGGATCCTGAGTCGTAATACGATCAAACGACTCTTTTTTCATAAGATTTAAAGCTGTTTTGTAAGCTTGCCAATACTGTCCAAATCGGCTAAAGCCACCTGAACTATAGACCGTAACATTTTGACTCAGAGCAATATGACCATGAACTGAAGCGGGCACAATAATTACCAATCGCTCATCCCGGCCATAACCAATCATTCGTTTGGCCGAAGCAGATGAAGAGTCAAGAATTTTTTTGTCCAAACTAATCATGAGAGTCTTCATATTCCGCTCAATAATTTTTTAGTATTGGTAATCATTGCCTCTAGAGAAAACTTTTCATCATTAAAGGAAATATTTTTAGGATTATCAATTATTGTTTTAATTTTCTGTTTAATAATTTCTGAATTATTATACGGGAACAAAAATTCTGATGAAACTAATTCAGGATTTCCGCCAACTTCGCTTGCCAAAACCGGCACGCCAAAATTCTTTGCTTCTAAAATAACATGCGACAAACCTTCATATCCGCTATTCAACAAAAAAACATCTGCAGAGCGAATATATGACAATGTATCCGCATGAGATAATGAGCCAACCAATTCGACAGAATTTTCAAGATGCATTTTTTTAACTTCTCTAGACAAATTTGAATACTCCGGGCCGTCGCCAATAATTTTTAATTTTGTCTCCGTACCCAAAAAATTTTCATTAATAATTTTAAGCAAAACCATCATACCTTTCCATGGCACCAATCGACCGGCCGACACTATCCAGCGTTCATTACTTGGTTTTGATTTTGGCGTGATGTCTAGCTTTGAAACTGCATTATAAACAACAGAAACTTTTTCTTCTTTTGCGCCCCAACCAAGCACAATATTTTTCAAATACACAGATGGTGTAATAACTAAGTCGGCATTTTTGACAACAAACGCCTCTATTAACTTCAAGATACCAATTTTTCCTCCAATTTTTAGCTTTTGAAATTCATCAACCATGATATCGCTTTTTGAACTATTCTGAAATTGTTCCCAAGCATAATCCCCCACAACTTTCACAACAAATTTTTTCCCCAGAAGTCTCGCGACAATCAAACCTGGCAGCCCAGCATTCACTGGCCCCATAGCGTAGACCACTTCGACGTTCTTTGCCTCCCAAAAAAGTAGCCAAAAATATTGCAAATACCGAAACAATTTATTACTACTTGTAACATGGTGAACACTGCACGTTGCGGCGCTTTTATCTGATTTTGGGTTCAGTGATACAATCCGAACAATATCACCTTGTTTGGACAGCTCATTAGCCAAAGTGACAACATATGTTGCCGGACCGCCACTTTGCGGAGGAAAAATGTCAGCAGCAAGTAAAAGTTTCATAAAGACTCAAATATTTTTTTCATTTGCATATTTGCTATCAAATCCCAAGAATATTTTTCTTCTATCATACTCCTTGCATTAATACGCAATTTTTCTGCAAGAACAGGATCTTTTAAAATTCGTAAAATTTTATCAGCAACATCTTTTGGATCATGAGTGCAAAAAAGTCCATTCTCACCATCAATCAAAAAATCAGGTATGCCTCCAACCTTGGTAGCAACCACAGGCACACCCATAGCCATAGCCTCGAGAAATGCGTTTCCCAATCCTTCTGATAGTGATGGTCGGACAAAAACATCAGCCTGCCTTAACCTTTCATATACTTCTTTATTTGAAACTGTACCAAAAAAAGCACATCGATCTTCTAAACCGGTTTTTTTTGCCAAGATATTTAATTCTCTTTTTAATTTTCCATCCCCTACAATTTTTAAAACCGCCGGCTGGTTATAACCATCATTCACGTATTTCATTGCTTTAATCAAAAACTCCAGGCCATTCTTTTTTACCAAACGAGAAACAGTAATCACTCGTTTCACATCTGTACTCTTGTGCTCTTTCTCAATATTTTTTATCTCCACACCATTCGGCACCACATCAATCGGACATTTTGCACCCATATCTCTCGCCCAATCAGCCAAATAATTACTAATTGCTTGAATACGATCCGCCCGCGTAAAAATCTGCTTGAAATAAGGCCAGCACCACCAAACATGTTTGTAAATATCAAATCGAGAATCACCTTCTTGGAGCGTGAGTAAGTACCGAACAGACGAATGCTGTTTTTTGTACCGGAGCGCGGCAAACCCCGCATAACTCGCCATGATTGACCAGACGCCGCTAAATTTCCCTAGAGTGGCAGCAAGACGCGGACCGTCAACCACCAAGCGAATTTTGTCCCATGACGAACCAGTCCCGATACGATGCACCTGGATATTACCAACATTTTCAACATCGGGTAAATCTTTTTTAATTTTTGCAGTTACCATGACAAATTCATATTGCGGCAAACGATCGGTAATTTCTTTTACAGCAATTTCAGCGCCGCCGACAAAAGGCAAGTAAGCAGTGGAAAAAATTAAGATGCGTTTTTTATTTGAAACTTGTGTCATAGTCTTTACTTTTTCTTAAACAATACGCTCGTATCAGCTTCATAAACACGAAACGCAACTTGGCCATCATCTCGGTAAATCAAAGTCGGCTGAACATTTGCCGCCAAAAATAATTTTTCCACTTCAAAAGAACCCTGATCATCCACGTGGTCAAGCGGCGCTGCTGATGTTGCCCGAATAAAATACATGTGATAAATCTTTAATTGATCAAGTAATTTTTGTTCTTGAATCCCGACAAATGGAATATTATCGTAAAATCTACGTCTCTCAAAG
>CAZVNO010000056.1:0-6509 GCA_964628715.1 uncultured Gammaproteobacteria bacterium
AATTTACTCTCCCGAAACTAGTCCCGCTTGTGTGCTCGTGCCAATTGGTAGCAGTATAATCCAGAAGATGTAGATCGATCCGCTCCAATGAAAAATTCTTAGCTGAGACATAAGTAAAATTTTCAACAAGGACACTGCTAGAATTTTTGAGACCAATCGATTCCCCACTTTCGTTCAAAGTTGACCATGAGCTATCAAAAACCGTTCCATTTGGCGGTGAATACCGATCGCCACAGCTTGAAGAGAATAATTTTGTATCATCCTGAGCAATAATCGCATATTCACCAGGCTCAACCACAGTATCAGCTTGTAAGCTGGATGAACTAACTTTTAGACCGTGATTAATGCTATTTTCCCAAAATTTCCAATCAGATACGTCAACCACTCCGGCTCCGCTATTGTAGATTTCAATCCATTCACACCCAGACGACTCATATGCCGCTATTTCGCTTATGATAATATCAGAATCAGCAGCACGAATATTTACTGGAAATAAAAAAAGACCACAAATAATGATCCAAAAAACTTTGTTTGGTATTTTATTATTAATATCTCCTTTGAGCCCCTCCAAAAGATACATAGCAAAACCGCTTATAACGGTACAGCCTAAATATAGTACCAAAAAATAACAAATGTATACAATAATCTATACAACTGTGGATAACTTTGTGGAAAACCACCCATTGGTGGGGATAACAACCAAAACATAGGCAAAAGTATAGATTAGTCTATACACTAAAAATAGCGAAAAATGGTAAAAAATGGCTCAACAAAAACAAAAACTGCCACTATTGACAAAAGTTAAAAAATATGCTACAATGATTATGTTAAATGATAACGTTCTTTCCAATAGGTTGTTCCCCGCCATGTTGAATCGTGACGTGGAGCATTCCTGCCCTTTACTACACTTTCGGGCCAACCCTTACCCATCCCTGCATAGGGACAAAAAATGCTAAAACAAAAATAAAAGCAAAAATACAGGGGACAGAGGCCGGCTCGAAATTGGTGTTTCCCACTTATGCATCTTGTGCCCCAAAGCCGAGATGTCGGGATTCCCACCAGCTATGTGTGGTAGAGAGCTTACCTCTATCCTCCAAATACTAATTTTCGCGGAAGGACGATCCTCTTGAATCTTCGAGATGAGCGCCCTTCCCCAAAATTGTTTTGAGGATTTGCCCCCCTAAGGCGACCCCCAGGCACGCATTACCATGTAAGGCCCGAGTGGGCCGCCTTTTCTTTTTTTACAAATAAACATGACTATCTTGCCATTTTTTTTAAAATAGGCTATAGTGAACTTATTCTTTCCTTTATAGAATGATATGGCAAAACAGAGCCCATTTAGTACAACTTTTCTTGCTGAAATCAAATCAAAACTTGAAGCTGACAAGGAAAAGCTTTCCAAAGAATTGCCTGCCTTTAGTAAAAAAAATACACATGATAAGGCTGGCTTAGGCGCTACCTTCCCGAATATGGCGACGAAGAAGACGATAATGCCAGGGAAGTTGCCGACTACACAACCAACAAGCCTCTTGAGATGTCTATGGAAAAAACTCTACGAGACACCGATAAAGCGCTTTCTCGAATCAAAGCAGGCACATATGGTATTTGCAAATACTGCGACCAACCAATCGATGAAAAACGTTTACTTGCCCGACCAACTTCAAGCGCCTGTGTAAGCTGTAAAAAAACATTGACTGACGAAATCTAATAATATATGTCTTCCAAAACTCGCATGATCGGTTCTATTACCCTCTGCGGGTTTTTTGTTTTACTAGACCAACTCTTTAAACATTACGCCAGAAATAACCCGCAGATTACTTGGTATATTTTAAAACCATGGTTTGGATGGGAATATTTTAATAATCCAGGTGTTGCCTTTAGCCTGCCAATCCCTCAATGGTTCACCCTCTCAATTACACCGTTCGCTCTCCTTTTTATTATTCTTTTTTTGATACACTGCTACTCCACAAAACAAAATGCATATGCATTTGCCTCTTTACTTATATTTTGCGGCGCGCTTTCCAATTATATCGACCGGGTCATCTTTGGAGGTACTATTGATTATATCCGCATAGCTACGGGTGTGATAAACATTGCTGACATACTTATAACCGCTGGGGTAATTATTTTTTTGTTTACAAAAACCCCTCTTAAAAACGAATCGTAAACTGCAACTCAAACCGTGATATACTAAGAAGCAACACAATGACTTCTTTTTTTATGTTTACAAAAGTTCCATCGGCTGCAGTGCTTGGTCTTGATTGCCTACCAGTGACAGTTGAGGTTGATGTTGCCGGAAGCTGGCCAGGATACCAAATCGTTGGCCTACCAGATACTGCCATTCAAGAAGCAAAAGAACGTATCAGAACTGCTTGGAAAAATAGTGGTTTATCTTTCCCGGCAAACAGTCGTGTAATTATAAACCTAGCGCCAGCTGATTTACGAAAAGAAGGCGCTGCCTATGATTTGCCGATGGCCCTTGGCATGTATATCGCCACTGAAAAAATTGAGACTCAAATTGAAGACGCCCTATTTGTTGGTGAACTTGCGCTTGATGGATCACTTCGGCACACTACCGGCATTCTCCCATTGGCGCTTTTTGCAGTCGAACATGGCTACAAAAGATTGTTTATACCTTCAATGAATGCGCGCGAAGTTGTTATCATTTCTGGGATTGAAATCTATCCAGTACAAAATTTTTCTGATTTGATTGCTCATATCTGTGGCCAAAAATTAATCCAACCACTCATACCACAACCATTAAATGAATGGTGTGAAATAACAAACTATGAAGTGGATATGGCGCTAGTTAAGGGGCAGGAGTATGTGAAAAGAGCACTTGAAATCGCAGCCAGCGGTGCTCACAATATTCTTCTTTCCGGCCCACCCGGTTCTGGAAAAACTTTATTGGCCAGAGCACTACCATCAATTCTTCCACCACTTACCAAACATGAAGCAATTGAAGTTACAAAAATCTATTCAGTTGCTGGACTTTTGGGTGAAGACCAGCCACTTATATCCGAACGCCCATTCCGTTCGCCTCACCACTCAGCCAGTGGAGTTGCACTGGTGGGCGGAGGTAAGTTTCCACGACCTGGTGAAATTTCTCTTTCCCACCGAGGTGTGCTTTTTTTGGATGAATTTCCTGAATTCCCCAGATCTGTGCTTGAATCATTACGCCAACCGCTTGAAGATGGTATTGTCACAATCTCCAGAGCACAAGGAACGCTTACTTTCCCCGCTCAATTTACACTTGTCGCTAGCCAAAACCCCTGCCCATGTGGCTATGCCACAGATCCAGATAGAAAATGTGTTTGCTCACCGATGCAAATTGTAAAATACCAGAAAAAAATTAGCGGGCCACTTCTTGATCGAATTGATCTCCATATTGAAGTGCCACGAGTAGAATTTGATAAACTTAGCGGAGAGGCAAGCACTGAACCTTCAGATGAAATTCGCGCTCGAGTCATGGCCGCCCGCGAAAGGCAAGCCAGACGATTTTCTGGATCAAACTGCGTTACCAATAGTGAAATGAAAAACAAAGAAATAAAAGAATTTTGCGCGCTTGGAGAAACTTCCATTAGTTTGTTACGCCAAGCAGTTAGTCACCTTCACCTATCGGCGAGAAGCTACCATCGTATTTTAAAATTAGCGCGAACGATCGCTGATTTGGCAGCAAGTGACAAAATTGAAACACACCATATTGCCGAAGCATTGCAATACCGACCAAAAATTGACTAGCGAATGTATTGAAGTGGATTAACACGTCTTCCTTTTGAACGTATTTCAAAATGACAGTGCGGACCGGTCGATCTTCCAGTTGAACCCATGAGTGAGATGGTTTGTCCTTGACTTACTTCATCACCAACTGCCACCAAAAGCTGTGAATTATGCCCGTACAGCGATTGAACGCCGCTACCATGATCAATGATAATATAACAGCCATAGCCGCCATTCCAACCGCATTGTGATTTGATCACTGTGCCAGAACGAACCGCATACACTGGTGTACCGACTGGGCCAGCAATATCCACGCCAGTATGACGAAGACCATAATATTGTGTAATACGACGAACTGCTGTCGGCCAAACATACCCCGCAGCAGTTGGGTTATCATTCGAGTTCGGTGGCGCAGACACTGGATCCAAAACAGTAAACCTTCTCTGTGTTGAGGCTGGTGCCCGCGCAATTACCTGATCTGCCGGCTTAACGCCATGAGGAATGATAAGTTCAATACCAGTCCCAAGAGCCGCGCTAGTTTCTAATTTATTGAAACTAATAATATCATCTACCGAAGCCTTGTATAATTTTGCAATTTTTGCGATTGTATCTCCTTTTTTAACAGTATGGAGTACGCCATCAACTGGTAAAATCTTTAATTTATCACCAGGACGAATATAGGAACGAATAGTCAAATTATTTGCAGTCAATATTGACGAGACACTTACCCCAAATCGTTTTGCGATTGCCCCGAGCACATCACCTGATTGAACTTCGTAGATTTCGACATTACCACGATTACTTGGATAGGAAGGATTTATTTGATTTCCCTCGTAAACAACGCCTGGTAGTATAATTGGTTTTACAAAGGCCATCCCCCCCATGCTCTGACGCGCAATTCCTTGATCTGTGACAACTGGTTCATTATTAATTGCACCAGGCGTCGCACTTATTGCACCTTCATGCCAATTACGAGTTGAGCGGCTGGTAGTCCCTTCTGTTGTCTGCGCAGTCACTTCTTCAACATAAAAGTTTTGATCACCCGGACCAACTAATTTATAAAGCAATGTTTGACGCCCAGGAATTTCAACGCCATTTGATGACCATAATCTACTCTGAGGTAACATGACGCCCAAAGAAACTAGAAGTACAATAATTTGTAATGTACCACGCCTGCCAAAAACACCTTCTGAATTCTGACCAAATGGTGCAAAAAAAACACCCCATTTTCTTTTAAGGAAGAAAATATATTTATAAACATAAAATCCAAGCGAGTTCCGATATTTTTTTCCAAACCAATCAGCTCCTTTGGCTAACTTGAACCATAACCAAACAAGAGCCCGCTTGGCATATGTAAGGCTCTTCAAAAACTTTAACCAAATTTTGTAGGCTATTTTTTCCACATTTTCTGAAACCAGCATAGCATAATAAAGGCTTTTTTGGAAGGTCCTAATGGCATTTTTTCGCTTATCCTTGACAAAAAAATCATTTATTGGTATCTTATTTCCATTCTTCTATTTCTATATATTATGTCATACGAAATTGATCGAAAAGTACCAGCTACAGCAACTTTTAAAATCACCGTTTCACCATCTGAGTACG
The DNA here is from genome assembly GCA_964628715.1 of uncultured Gammaproteobacteria bacterium. Lineage (GTDB taxonomy): Bacteria > Patescibacteriota > Patescibacteriia > Magasanikbacterales > UBA922 > JAHFIC01. Next base: position 5,323 of record CAZVNO010000056.1, read on the forward strand.
CCTCACAACTAGAAAAAGCAGCTATCCGACTTGCAAACAGAGCCAATATCAAAGGTTTTCGCCCAGGAAAAGCGCCAGTTGAAATAATAAAACGCGAAGCCGGTGAAATGGCGGTTCTTCAAGAGGCATTGGAATCAATTATCCAAGAAACTTTTTACCAAGCTGTCCAGTCAGAAAAAATCAGTACTGTTGGCATGCCAAAAATTGATATTGAAAAAATGGCCCCAGGCAACGACATTGTCTACAAAGCCGAAGTGGCTTTACTCCCAAATGTGGTTTTGCCAAAAATTGATTCAATTAAGGTAGAAAGAACAGTGAAGCCAGTCCCAGAAAAACAAATTGACGAGACTCTTGATGCACTCCGCGGAATGCGAGCCAATGAGACTACAAAAGACGGAGAAGCAACTTCAGAAGATAAAGTCATAATCGACATGGACATGACTCTGGATAAAGTCCCAGTCGAGGGCGGCCAGGCAAAAGACTACCAAGTTTATCTAAGTGAGGACCACTATATTCCTGGATTCAATAAGGCTTTGGTTGGGGTAAAAAAGGGAGAAGAACGTGAGTTTGCCTTAACATTTCCAGAAAATCATTATCAAAAAATGCTTGCTGGCAAAAAAGTCGGCTTTTCTGTCAAAGTCAAAGATGTTTTCACTAGAAATCTGCCAGAACTTAACGATGATTTTGCCAAAACTCTTGGCCAGGACAATGTCGCTAAATTGCGTGAATTGGTTCTGAGCAATCTAAGTGCTGAGGCTGAACAGAAGGCTGACCAGCAATGGGAAATTGCTGTCCTCGATGCTTTGATCGAAAAAACTGAAATCGAAACTATCCCAGAAGTATTAATCGACGCTGAACGCCAAAAAATGGTTTATGAGTTAAAACGTGATCTGGAAAGAAATGGTGTTTCAATCGAACAGTACCTAGCCGATATCAAAAAAACAGAAAAAGACCTTTTCAATGACTTCCGCGCTCAAGCAGACAAGCGCGCAAAGGCCGCTTTGGTCTCACGTCAAATTGCTTTGAACGAAAAACTAGCGGCTTCTACAGAAGAAATAGACGGGGAAGTGGAGCACATGAAACATGTTTATAAGGACAACAAAGAGTACATGGACAACCTGAGCCGACCGGAAATCAGAGACTCAATCGCCACAATGATCCAAAACCGCAAAGTAATGATGTGGCTA
>CAZVNO010000057.1:0-6444 GCA_964628715.1 uncultured Gammaproteobacteria bacterium
TTAAGTTTTGTTCCTTTGAGGGTAGTGGTTAGGTAGTTTTGGCCTTCTGAATACAGTAGCTTGGTTGGCACAGAGGCCGGTGATTTATGAGTTGAATAGTAGACATGAAAACCAATCATCTTTTCAGTGAGCGGCGGGTAGTCTGGAAATTCTAATTGGTCTTTTATAAAAAGAGCCGCAATTGTTTTTTCTTCGGAGTTGCTTCTGACTATTAGTGTTTTTAGACTGCGCATGGGTATTTTTTGTTTATTAACCCAGGCAAGAATATTTTTCGCTGTTTCATTTATGATTGGTTCAGCGAGTAGAGCTTCGTTTGCCGGAATGTGACGGTGCTTGCCGCGTTCAAAAAAGGCAAGTGATATAACCCCTGGTTCTGTTTCTACAAAGCTAAATTCGATTTTATTTCTATAGCCATATTGTCGATTGGTGTCAGCTACAATTTCAAGATCATTTGCCGATAGAATAAGGTCAGCGAATTTACTGTATGTTTCTGCGGCAATCGCTCTTTTCCAGTAGTTCTCTCTTTCCCAAGATATATGTTGCCAGGGGCTAGATGAGAGCCAGTGTGATTCACGAGGTTCGACTCGGTCCGGTGACGGATTAATAATTGTCTTTGCAACGCCTTCAAGATGTGTTTTTTTATTTTGAATAACGTCGATTTCGACAGTTTCTCCAGGTAAGGCATTCCAAATAAAGGCCACCTTGCCGTTGTTTATGCCCTGCCCGCCATTCGGCCTTAAGCCGTCAGGCGATGGCAGGCGGGCCATGCCTTGGCCGCCAAAAACTAGTTTTTCAATTTCAACTTTCATAGTATTTTAAGTTTCTTGACCGACAACCAGCTGTCCACAAGCAGCGGCGATATCATCTCCCATAGTCCGGCGTTCGGTAACATCAATACCAGCTTTTTTTAAGATTGATTTAAATGCCTCAATTCTTGTGCGATCGCTGGTTGTGAATGGCTTTCCTTTTACTGGATTGTAGGGGATTATATTAATTTTACTAGAAGCGGTTTTTTTGATATAGGCAGCTAACTCTTCGGCCAATTCAGGTGTATCATTTACTCCGGAAAGAACGGTATATTCGTAGGTAATATAGTGGCGTTGATTGCCAAGAATTTTGTGATAGCGATGAGACCAATCAGTCAGGCTTTTTAAAAAATCAGGTACAGTGGTTGGCACAATCTCCTCGCGTTTTTTCTGATTCGCGCTGTGGAGTGAAATCGCGATGCGCACATGCGGCCAGTCTGCATCAGTGAGAATTTTTTCAAGTTGTGTCAGGATACCAACGCTCGAGACTGTAATGTGGGTTGGGCCAAGATCAGTATATTTTAGCCATGTATGGATCGCTTTTTTTACATTATCATAATTCGCCAAAGGCTCACCCATGCCCATGAAAACAACATTTGATATACGAGGTGGTTGATTGTTGATTGTTGATCGTTCATTGCTAGTTGTTCTTTGTTTTTTTCCAAGAAAATAATTCCAAAATCTATACTGATCAATAATTTCATCGGCAGTTAGACTACGTTTTAGTCCCATAGTGCCGGTGGCGCAAAATGTGCAACGCATAGCACAGCCAATTTGCGAAGATACGCAGATTGTATAGTCGCCGCGTTTATTCTCCATGAGAACGGTTTCAAAAAGTTTTTTGTCAGCTCCTTGGAGGATTGCTTTGTAGGTATCATGCAGTTTACTTTCGTAGACTTTGAATTCAGTTACGCTCATCCAGGACGCTTCCTTTTTTAGGACTTCAAGCATTGTTTTCGGCAGAGTAGAAACATCGCTCCAAGTACTATTTTTTGTATCAAAAAGCGCTTGCTCGATTTGTTTTAGGCGGTAAGCCGGCTCGCCGGGGAATAGGGTTTTTATTTGTTCTTCGCGTGTGTTCATACGGTGTTCTAGACTAGCAAAATGTGGCTATTTTGTCTAGGTTATTTTCTGTTTTAACTTGGCAATATAAGTTTATTTATTTTCGAATATAGATTTTGGACAGTAATAGAGAGGCCAAAACTTGCAATTATGGAAACTAGGCTTCCCAATATTATTTTAAATAAAAACGGAATTTGGAGTGGCATACAAACAATAAACACTAGGTAGGTAATGGGGTAGTGCAAAAGAAAAATCCACAGACTGTTTTTTCCAAATTTTGCTAGTAAAGATGCAAAACGAGCATTTTGTTTAATTTTTTCTGATAGGGAATAGAAAATATGTAATAGCGGGATACTGTACATAAAACTAGCATTGTACAGATAGGCTGGGAATAAGATATATAGGATTACTGTCGTTAATAATATAAATAACCAAGTTTTTGTCTCTGGTACTTTGCCATTTATTTCTAAAAGTTCATTTCTTTTGTATATCCCATAAAAAAAGAAGAAGAAATATTGTCCAGCAAATGGTATATGGTATAAATACCAAAGTTGCGGTGTAATTGCTGAAGCGAGAGAAATTAAAAATAGACAAAAGAAAATTTTTTTATTGTCTTTTGTCAGGAGAAAAATAGGATAAACAATATAGCATTGCGCCAGAATTACTAGGAAATAGTATGGTATAAGTGCTCCGCCAGTTACTAAGTACCAGAGGCCTGTTAAAATAGGTAACCCAGCTACGGCTGTAATTATGCCAGTCATTATGAGGTACGGAGGTAGAAGTGAATTAATTTTTTTCTTATAAAATTTTACCCATGATTTGGCATCAGGCAATGATTTTTCGAGCAGGGCTCCGCTAGTGATAAGGAACCATGGGACAGCAAAGCGGAGTAAGTTGTTTGCAGTATGTAATAAAAATGAATGCGAATCACGGTCAACTTTCAAGTAAAAATAAAGCAGATGAATAATAATAACTGCCAAGATGGCTACACCTCTAACTATATCAAAAAAAGGCTCTCTTTTTTTCACCGTTGGTTCTGGTATGTCACGTCTAGAAAAAAATACTTGTCGGAACCATGGGATTATAAAGACGATGCCCGTGGATAGTAAAATAATAATCGGTTCTCGAAGTGAGAGCGGGATCGACATGTTAATTCGGATTATTAATGAATTTATTTAAAAAAAATGCTATAAACAAAATATGATAATACAAGGGTGGAGGTAATTATTACTGCGCCAATAATTGTTCCAAGCGAACGGAATTTTTCTTCAGCTGCAATTTTAAAGTACCAATAGATTTCACCAATTATTGCCAGCGCTGTTGTGAAGAGAAGTAAATACCCGGGTGCGGTCCAGAGCTCGGGTGGGTTCATGGTTATAAAGTGAAATATACTACTTACATAAGCAATGTACACTAGTCGGTGGAGGCGCTTCCACCATTTTTGGGTCAGTGCATCTACCGCCCAATCTGTTGAAGTGAGTGTCATTGGTAGAAAAATTGCAAAACCGATGGAGCCAAATACTGTTGGGTTTTTAAATGGGTTTAGGGAGAAGTAAGTTGCTGCTAAATCGAAATGAAAAATGTAGTATGAAGCGGTTAAGATATGAAAAAAAATAAATACAAAACCAGAAACCCCAAAATAACGACGGATACGCCAGTAGTCTGACGTTTTTGGCCACCATTTGAATATAGCGCTGGATAGTAGTGCAAGACTAATAAGTGTTGTGCCGGCAAAAGAAAAACTCCGTGTGAGTGAACTACCTAAATCTCGTTCGGCCAATACGAAGTATTGGAGCGCATATTGCGCTAGCCAAAATAGAATGGCAAAACCAGAAAAAGTAAACATTTGTTTCCAATACGTTTCGCGTGTCGGAATTATTTCTTGTTTATTATCTTCTAGTATGGGTATTTCAACTTCAATTTTTTCACCGTCCAAACGTACCCGGTAAGTTTCAATTGGCTTAATTGCCGGTGGATTTTCTACGGCACCAGTTATAACACTGAATTTTGCGCCGTGAAGCGGGCATTCAATTGTTGTGTCAGTTAATTTACCATCACAAAGTGATCCATTGGCATGGGAGCATCTATTATTTATGGAATAATAATTACTGTTAGTTTTAACGACTAGTATTTTTTTTCCATGAATGATTTTACAGATAATTTTTTTGTCACTAAATTCATTTGTTGTTCCAAAAAAAACAAATTCTTTTTTATTTGTTTCTTGAATAATTTTTGTTTCAGGTTTTGGAATTGTAACGCCTGTTCGCCTCAAGGATAAAAGATCGCTGGCATCATGGATCTCGCCGAAAGCAAGCTCACCTAGAATTTGAGAAGCCAAAATACCTCCGGTCATGCCATTGCCAGCATATCCAGTTGCTACAAGAATCTTTCCGCCGCTATGGGGATGAGCAAAGACGTAAGGAAGATTATCTGCTGTGTGGAAAATAGTCCCAGACCAAGTATTGGTTATTTTGAATGTTTTGTTTATATTTTTTGCAATGTATTCTTTGAGCATTTCAAATGGTTTTTGTTTGTTTGTATTTGATGGGTCAGTATCACAACCGCCGACCAGTAGTGTGCGATCGTCCGTCATTCTAAAGTAGAAGTATGGGTTGTTTGTGTCCCAATACAGATCTTTTAAGGTAAGTGGTTCAGAAAAACGAGTGGTAATGACGTAGGTTATTTTTGTCTCAATAAGCGATTTTAATTCTGGGAAAATGGAACTAGGGTCGCCAATCGCGACAATAGTCTTTTTTGCTTCGATGATTCCGTGTTGTGTCTTGATTGTTACAGACCCGTTTGATTCAACTGACAGAGCTTCAGTTTCCTCGTAAACTTTAATTTGTCTGCTACTTTCGTGCTTGAGAAGATTAAGGGTAAATTTTCTAGCGTTCCATTTTGCTTCATGCGGGAAGCAGATCGCTTCTTTGAACGGTAAATTTGGAAGTTCATTTTTAGAAATCAGTGCTACTTCTTTGTCGATATTTTTTATTGTTTCCAGTTCATTTGTCAGAGTTTGGTTATTCTGTGTATAGCTGCCGTAATAGCCATTGCAAGATGTAAAATCACAGTCAATATTATAAGTTTTTATAATATGAGCGATGTCATCTTTGGCTAAGCTCATTGTTTCATAGTAACGCTTGGCAAAAGCCAAACCTTTATTTTTTTCAAGTTCACTGATTGAAGTATCTGGCAAAGAAAGCAAGAAACCGGTTGTAAGGCCAGTATCACCAGTACACAGATGATTTTTTTCAATCAAAACAACAGAAAGGCCTTTTTGGGCTAAGCGCCAGGCACTTAGAATCCCGGTAAGGCCGCCGCCGATAACCGCAACATCGGCGGTTGTGTCGCCTGAAAGAGGTGGATGTGTTAGTTTGTCTGGGGTTATATCGAGCCAATTTGAAGTATTTTTTGGTTTTTTTTCAAACATAGACAAAATGATTTTTTACTTAGTGTAGCCGAAAAAATGCTCTTCAGCAAGTAAATTTAACCTATTTTTGCCACGATTCTACAAGGTGATGCGTCTGCTTCAATATAAAGTGGTAAAGCAATGATTTCAATTTTTTTCTGTTCAATTAATAATTCAAGATTTGTTGCATTTTCGGCAATTAGGATATCGTGTCTAAGTAGTTTTTGGTGGATTGGGTATGGTTTTTTGTCTGGGCTTGGAAAATCAATACAGAGTATGGATATGCCTAGCTCAATTAGAGTGTCAGCAAACTCATTGTTAACAATAGGATGATCACCAAAGTATTCATGATTTCCAAATTTTTTGTCCCAGCCAGTATACAAAATAACAACGTTACCAGCTTTTATTTTTTCTTTTGGCAAAATTTCCGGCCCGATTGTCATTTGTCCTCTGGCGTCAATAAATATTGCCTTCCCAAAAAATTTTTCGATAGGGTAATCTGATATTAGTTTACCATTGGAGATCATGTGTGCTGGAGCGTCTATGTGTGTACCAATATGCATGGTAGTCTTTAGGCTGTGATCATTGACGCCATCCTCTGAGATTAAAGTAATTTGCTGGAGTATAGGGCGTGGATCACCAGGGTAAGAAGGCATTGAATCTGTAAATTTATGAGTAAGGTCAATGTATTTCATATAATGGATAGTATAGCGTACTAGTATAAACAAAAAAACTCCGATCAAGTCAGAATTTTTTCGCGGTGCTTGCAGTCAGCGGAAGTAAAAATTTTTTTGGAAAATGCTGATTATGGTTTTTCACCCCGCAAGCATCATGGGTATTATAGACGTTTGTTTTGGGATAACAAATTATTTGTGGATGGAATGTTGGTAGATTGGGGATAGAATTTTATTTATAAATATGTTAATTTCTCGAGCGTTGTTTATACCTTCATTTTTTGGAGCAAACAACTTGCAGTCGCCTAGTTGACACCACTGTCATTCCGAGCGGAGCCGAAGCGAAGTCGAGGAATCCCTATAGTTATGTTAGTTTTGTCTTGCAGAAAGAGATTTCTCCACTCCACGACTTGGATTACCATCCAAGTCGTTTCGGTCGAAATGACAAATAATATTCGGTAAAACTATAAACAACGCTAGTGTAATTAACACA
>CAZVNO010000058.1:0-6402 GCA_964628715.1 uncultured Gammaproteobacteria bacterium
TGTATACGTCCTTTTAACCATACTTATTTTAGTGCATGCTTGTCATTTCGACCCGCCAAAGCGGAGAGAAACTGGCCGACATCCAACGCCCAGATCTCTCACCTACTGCGGTAGGTTCGAGATGACAAAATTTGTAGGGATTGATATTTACTGTCTGTAGTTTGCCACACAAACTCGCTTGAAGCAAGAAACCCTCGAGTTATCGAGGGTTTCTTTTGATGGTAGTAAATTAAGGCAATTTTCGATATTTTTTCCCGACTCGCAAACGATTCAATTCGCGTTCCATAATAGCCTGAAGACGAGCAAAGTCCACATCTGATGACTCTTGTGTTTGATTCATCGCCTCTTCAGCCCGTTTGTGCGCAGCCAGAGCGCGGTCAAGGTCAATCTCCTCAGCCCTTTCAGCATTATCTGCAAGGATTATCACTTCGTTGTTTGGTCGAACTTCCACAAAACCACCAGCTACTGCCAAAGTTTGTTCGCCCATGGCATCTTTGATCCTCATTTCACCTGCTTGGAGAGAAGAAATAAGCGGGATATGGTTTGGCAAAATAGTGATTTCCCCAGTTGTTGTTGGAATTGAAACTTGCGAGATTTCATTCTCGTAGACAACGCGTTCCGGGGTGACAATTTTGAATTTAATTAACATAAAATTTACGATACACGAGACACATATAACGATACACAATTTTTGTATCGTGTTCTATGCATCGTGAGTTGTTTAGCCCACTTCCTCGATTCCACCCTTCATATAAAAGGCTTGTTCTGGTTTGTCATCATGCTTGCCATCCAAAATCTCACGGAATCCGCGCACAGTCTCTGCAATCGGTACATAACGACCTTCTGCGCCAGTGAATTGCTGGGCTACGAAGAATGGTTGAGACAAGAATTTTTGGAGCTTGCGGGCGCGAGTAACAGTGAGGCGGTCCGCATCCGACAATTCTTCCATACCAAGAATCGCAATAATATCTTGCAAATCTTTGTAGCGTTGAAGTACCCGCTGTACTTCCAGAGCAGTGCGATAGTGTTCTTCACCCACTATTAGAGGATCAAGAATTGTTGAACTTGAATCGAGTGGGTCAACGGCTGGGTAAATACCAAGTTCAGCCAAAGAACGATTCAACACAACCGTAGAGTCAAGATGGGCGAAGGTTGTGGCCGGTGCTGGATCAGTAAGGTCGTCAGCTGGCACGTAAACCGCTTGCACAGAGGTGATAGAACCTTTTGTAGTTGAGGTAATACGTTCCTGGAGAGCACCCATCTCAGTCGCAAGGGTTGGTTGATAACCTACGGCTGATGGGAGACGCCCAAGAAGAGCTGATACTTCTGAGCCAGCTTGTGTAAAGCGGAAAATATTATCGATGAAAAGAAGTAAATCTTTTCCTTCTTCGTCACGGAAATATTCGGCCATGGCGAGTGCAGTCAAGGCAACTCGAGCACGAGCACCTGGTGGTTCGTTCATTTGACCAAAGACAAGCGCAGTCTTATCAAGTACGCCTGACTCCTTCATTTCACGGTAAAGGTCATTACCCTCACGAGTACGTTCTCCTACTCCAGCAAACATCGAGTAGCCGCCATGTTCTTGGGCAATATTGCGAATAAGTTCCTGAATAACTACGGTCTTGCCTACTCCAGCTCCACCAAACAAACCAACTTTTCCACCTTTCAAGAATGGACAAAAAAGATCAATAACTTTGATACCAGTTTCCAAAACTTCTGATTTTGTCGACTGCTCGGTAAAAGCTGGTGCTGGACGATGAATTGGATAAGTTTTAGGATTTTTTGGCGCTTCAATGTTATCGATAGGGTCTCCAGTTACGTTGAACATGCGGCCAAGAGTCACTTCTCCCACAGGTACAGAAATTGGTTTACCTGTGTCAATCACCTCTCTGCCTCTCTCTAGTCCATCCGTCGTACCCATAGCAATAGTACGAACCATGTTTGCCCCAAGGTGCTGTTCAACTTCTAAAACAAGCTTGCCTTTGTCTGCAAGCGTAACTTCAAGAGCGTTATAAATTGCTGGCAAATCTTTTTCAAAATGCACATCTACGACGACACCGATAATTTGTGAAATTGTACCTTTACTCATATACTTAACGAATTAGAAAACATGATTATTCAATAATTTTATCCCAGAGCCGCGGCTCCACCAGCAATTTCCGCAATTTCTTGGGTAATTCCGGCTTGTCGGGCTTTGTTGAAATTCAGATTCAGATCATCAATCATTTCTGAGGCAGCATCAGAAGCATTGCGCATCGCCATCATACGAGCCGAATGCTCGGACGCCGAAGATTCCAAAACAGCTTGATACACTTGAGTTTCAACAAGTCGTGGCAGCATCATTTCAAGAACATTTGTACGATCTGGTTCAAAAATATAAACTTCATTTTCATCTGTTGATTTTTTCTTTAAACTGCGAATAAACTCTGTTGTGTCATTTAATTTTTTTGTAATCATTACTTTTGTATTTGTTAGATAACTTGGTTCTGTAAAATCAACGTCAGATTCTGTTACATTTTCCACTGGTTCAGATGCATTATTTATTTCTTTTATTTCATCTACCTGTTCTATACCTGCCGCCAAAAAAGCCTCACGCAATTCTTCGGTTTTAAGCGGAAGTAATTGACGCACAGTCGGAATTTGGTTAATTGCTGATTTAAAATCAGTGTAGGCCAGCAATACTTTGTCAACTTTACCATTTGTAAAAGATTCAATTACAGTTTTTATTACCGGTTTTACATCATCCAATTTTGGCGTATCCGATAAGTCATTGTAAATTGCGTCAATTACCAATCCTTGTTTGCCTACGGCTTCACCGCCCTTTTTACCAAGCGCAATAATGTTGACATCGGCATTTGATTCATTTTCACGAATTGCTCTAATGGTTTTTTTTATAATATTACTGTTGAAACTTCCGCACAAGCCACGATTTGATGACATGAGAACAACGAGCACTTTTTTGACTGGACGAACCGCTAGGAGGGGCAATTTTACAGTACTCCTGATTTCAGATAAGTGTGCCAAAAGTTCCCAAGCCAACTGAGCATATGCGCGACTATTCTGCACCGCCTCAACTGCGCGACGCATTTTTGCGGCTGACACCAATTCCATCGCTTTCGTGATTTTTTTGGTGTTTTTGACCGACTTGATACGGCGTTTAATTGTCTTGGTATTTGCTGGCATAACTTAGATTATTTTTTCCACTCTCCACACGCAGCTTTCAATGTTTCCTCAACTTCCTTATCCCATTTACCAGCAGCAATGGTGTCGAGCAGGGTGCGTTTTGAATTGTCCATGAACTCCAAAAATGATTTTTCTGCATTGCGAATTTCTTCAGCAGGCACGCTGTCAAAGAAACCGTTATTGACAGCATAGATGACGGCTACCTGACGCTCTACTGCCATTGGGCTGTATTGTGGTTGTTTTAGAAGTTCTGTAATGCGGCGGCCACGATCAATCTGTTTCTTTGTCTCTGGATCAAGATCTGAGGAAAACTGGGCAAAAGCTTCAAGTTCTCGGAACTGCGCCATCGCAAGTTTCAATTTTCCAGATACTTTTTTCATTGGTCCAATCTGGGCAGCGCCACCGACACGAGATACAGAGTTACCGACGTTCACAGCTGGGCGAATACCACGATAGAACAGATCGGTTTCAAGGAAAATCTGACCATCAGTAATAGAAATAACGTTGGTTGGGATATAAGCCGTGATATCCCCTGCTTGTGTTTCAATGATTGGTAAAGCTGTGATAGAACCACCACCATATTTTGCATCAAGTTTGCAAGCGCGTTCCAAAAGACGAGAATGAAGATAAAATACATCTCCAGGGTAAGCTTCACGTCCTGGTGGGCGTCGGAGAAGCAAAGAAATTTCACGATAAGCCCAAGCTTGTTTTGTCAAATCATCATAAACTATTAAAACATCTTCACCTTTGGCAGCAAAGTACTCAGCGATAGCCACACCAGCATATGGAGCAAGAAATGACATTGCAGCTGGATCAGAGGCCCCGGCCGATACGATTGTGGTGTACTCCATGGCTCCGGCTTCTTTTAATTTTGCAACGATACGAGCAACTTTTGATTCCTTCTGACCAACCGCCACATAAATACATTTCATGTTTTGGCCTTTTTGGTTAATGATAGCATCAATAGCAACGGCTGTTTTACCAGTTTGACGATCACCAATAATCAATTCACGCTGTCCACGACCAATCGGAATCATGGCATCAATTGCTTTGATACCAGTTTGTACAGGCTGTGAAACTGGAAAACGGCTCATAACACCAGGAGCAACTTTTTCCATCGGGTTAAATTGTTTGGTTTTGATCTCGCCTTTACCATCGATTGCTTCACCAAGCGCATTCACAACACGACCGATCATAGCTTCGCCCACCGGCACTGACAAAACACGACCAGTGCGTTTCACTGTATCGCCTTCTTTCAAATGTTTATATTCACCCAAGATAATGGCACCAACCGTACCCTCTTCCAAGTTCAAAGCTACGCCATAAGTATTTTCTGGAAATTCCAACATCTCCTGTGCTTGACAGTTTTCCAAACCGCTCATGCGCGCGATACCATCACCGACCTCAATAATCGTACCGACTTCTTGGATATCGACGACTTTTTCAAATTCAGCGATGTGCTTTTTTAGTTGTTGGACAATCGTATTGGTAGACATATCTTAGTAATTTTTATGCGAGTAAACTTTCTTTTAATTTTGATAGTTGAGTTTTTATTGTTGCGTCGTAGATTGTATCTCCGGCTCTTACCTTGATCCCTCCAACAACTTCCGAATCAATTATTTCTACTATATGTGTACTATTAAATACATCTTTTAATATTTTTTTATGAGAATCTGTAATTTCTGTGGCAGTCGTAACTTTTAATTCCACCTCTCCTGCTTGTTTTTTCGCATAAGCGTCATATTCCGCGATAATCGCCTCAGCCAAATGGATGGCGCGATCACGTAAAAGGATACCGCCAAACGCGCGAACTGCAAAATCCAAAGATTTACCCGATAAATTTTTGGTGGCCTCGTATAGAGCGTGCGCGTATTGTTTGGCGTTATGACGTTTCATATTATTTCTGCAAACCTTTAAGCGCCTCTTCAATCGCTTTTTTATCATTTTCGTTTGTCATTTTTGCTGGCAATACTTTTTCAAGGACGGCAAAAATTGTATTCACAGCTTCGTCACGAACCGCTGTCATAGCCTCATCACGTTCAGATTGAATATTTCTTTTGGCTTGATCAATCAAAAATTGAATATCCTGCTTTGCTTTAATTTTTAATTTATCACTAATCTCTACTGCGTCTTTTGTAGCAGTCTCGAGGATTTTGTTTGCTTCAACTTTTGCCTCATCCATTTTTTCTTGATATTTTTGCTGACTCATCATTAGGTTTGTTTCGATCTCTTTGGCTTTGTCGAGACTGTCGTTGATCATGAGACGCCTCTCTTCCATCTTTTTTGTGAGCGGCTTCAAAATAAGGAACCAAAGCACGCAAAAAACTAAAGCAAAGTTAATAAGTTGCGAAACAAAAAGTTGACCATTCAAGCCAAGTGAGGCAATTACCCCTTCATCTTTAGTCGATGATTCCGTGTGTTCAAGCGTTTGTTCAAGCGTTTGTTCAATTGTTTGTTTTGCCATATGTTTTTCATGAATTTCAAATGAAACCGTTTCACCCCGCCGCTACGCGACGAGGTGTCTGGTTTTACTTGAGTGTAAACACGACAACGAGAGAGTAGATGGCGATAGCTTCGGCAAAAGCGGCACCGAGAAGCATTGGGACAAAGAGTTTTGAACCAGCTTCTGGGTTGCGACCAATTGACTCCATTGCCTTTGATACGATTTTTCCAAGCGCCATGGCTGGGAAAATACCACCGATTGTCATTGTGGCTGCCTTTGCGATTACCACGAGTGATTCGTGATCCAACATATATATACTATTTTCTGATATTTCTGTACGAGGGGGGGGTGTAGTTTAGTGACATTGCGGTCTTTTTTACCTCGCAGAAACATCAATGAATAAATTTCTTAAGCACTTTAGCACTTAAGCACTTTAACACTTAAAACCTGATCAAGTGTTAACGTGCCTGGGTGCTCAGGTGTTTTAATGCTCACTCCCATGGGGCTCACTGGTAGCTACTGTCAGATAAACTGTAGTGAGTATCGCAAAAACTGACGCTTGAATTAATCCTACCAATACTTCCAAAATCATAAATGGTGTCGGAACAAGGAGAGATACGAGTGAACCAATAACAGAGATCAAAACTTCACCAGCAAAAATATTACCAAATAAACGTAAGGACAACGACATTACCTTGGCCATTTCGCCAACAATTTCAATAATTCCGACCATGAATTCAACAAGCTCTTGGAATATTGCAACCGGAACTAACTTT
>CAZVNO010000059.1:0-2272 GCA_964628715.1 uncultured Gammaproteobacteria bacterium
ATCGTTCAAGAAGGGAAAATTATTGCCGAAGGATATCATAAAAAATATGGTGGACCGCACGCTGAGATAGAGGCTCTGAAAAAAATAATAAATATAGAAAAAGAAAAAAGGAAAAGTTTGACGGTTTATGTGACTTATGAACCCTGCGTGGAATTTGAAGGTAAAAATACGCCATCTTGCGCAGAAAGATTGGTTGAATTTGGTATCGGTTGTGTTGTGATCGGTATGAGAGATACCAACCCAAAAGTATCTGGACGAGGGATTAAAAAATTAAAAGGAGCTGGAATTGAGACAAGAGTGGGTGTTTTGGAAAAAGAATGCAAAGAATTTAATGAAGTATTTGCCCATTGGGTCGAAACAAAAAAACCATTTGTAGTTTTGAAGATGGCGACTACTCTTGATGGTGCGGTGACATTACAAAAAGGGAAACGAAGCACACTCAGTAGTCCAGCGTCGATGCAGTATGTCCATGAACTACGGCAACAGTATGATGCAATTGGTGTTGGGATTGGAACTGTAAAAATTGATAATCCGCTTTTGACTACTCGTGGTGTAGCGTATGCACGCAATCCGATTCGAGTCATTTTTGACACTGATTTGGAAATTCCTCCAAAGGCAAAATTGTTGAGTCAGGCTGGTCAAACGATTATTTTTACCGGACAAGATGTTCCTCACAAGAAACAGACGGCGCTATTAAAGTATTGCCCCACTGTTACCATTGTCCCATTGCAAACCACAAAAACCAAACGTGCCTTACAGCTTCAGTCTGCACTTGCTTGGCTTGGTGAACAAGGTATTACAAGTATATTAATAGAGGGTGGCGTTGGACTAGCCCAATCTTTTTTGTCGTCTGGTTTAGTGGATAAACTTATGTTGACTATTACGCCTCATGTTTCGACAAATTTTAACGCATCAAAATTGCTCACTAATTTTGGTGAATTAAAACCAAAATCTTCATATCTGAAAAGTATCGGTGATGATGTTTGGTTGATTTCAAATTTGAAATAAAAAATCCTTCAATTATATTTTGAAGGATTTTTTAGTAGTTTTTAATTTTCTGATTCAGCGGATTCTTCTTTTCCGGCTTCACCAGTTTCTTCTTCCGGCATCTCACCGCGTTCGACCGCTTCCCAGACTTGTTTTCGGATTGCTGTTATTAATTTTGGATTTTCTCTTAGATATTGTTTGGCTTTTTCGCGGCCGACACCAAGTTTTTCTTCACCAAAAGTATAACTATTACCAGATTTATTTATCACTCGATGGAGTACGCCAGTATCCAGCGCGTCACCCGAAACAGAGATGCCTTCATTGTACATGATATCAAATTCAGTGGTGCGAAATGGCGCGGCCACTTTATTTTTTACCACCTTTGCTTTGACGCGGTTACCAATAATTTTTTCACCTTGTTTTATCTGCGCAGCTCGACGAACTTCAATACGAACGGAAGAATAAAATTTTAAAGCATTGCCACCAGTGGTTGTCTCTGGGTTGCCAAAGAATACACCAATTTTGTGACGAATTTGGTTTATAAATATCACAACGGTTTTTGTTTTGCTGACTATGCCAGTGAGTTTGCGGAGAGCCTGACTCATAAGTCTAGCCTGCAAACCCATGTGGGAGTCGCCCATCTCACCTTCAATTTCTGCTTTTGGTACGAGGGCCGCGACTGAGTCGACGACAACGACATCAACAGCATTGGAACGAACGAGTGTTTCAAGAATTTCCAAGGCTTGCTCACCGGTATCTGGTTGTGAGATAAGAAGATTGTCGACGTCGACACCGATTTTTCGAGCGTAGTCTGGGTCAAGGGCATGTTCGGCGTCAATAAAAGCGGCAATACCACCAAGTTTTTGTACTTCAGATATGATATGTTGGGCAAGTGTAGTCTTTCCAGAAGCTTCAGGGCCAAAAACTTCAATTACACGTCCGCGTGGAACCCCGCCAACCCCCAAGGCAATGTCGAGTGAAAGTGAGCCTGTAGAGACAGCATCAACTTTCATCGCTTTAGCTTCCCCAAATTTCATTATGGCGTTTTCGCCATACTTTTCTTTAATTTGGTCAATAGCCGATTCAGCGGCCTTGAATTTTGCCTGCTCTTCGGAGTTATTTTTTGTCATACCAAGGACAGTTAATCAGTGTTTAAAAAAGTATCCAAACGTAGGATACAGGGTGGTTTTTTGCCTGTCAAATTATTTACTATAAGAAAACTGTTTGCCTTCTTTTAGGATGATATTTCTGGTAATAGTGGTGGTTTTGCCACGTTTTCTTTTGG
>CAZVNO010000059.1:2282-6306 GCA_964628715.1 uncultured Gammaproteobacteria bacterium
TTACGCCAGATGAAAGGTAAACTTGTTCTGCGAATGAGCCATCATTACCAGGAACGATAGATTCACCGTTTATTGATAATTCGACTTCATGCTCTGTTTCGCCGCGGACAGTTAGCGATTGACCAGTTGTAATAAAGCCGTCGGGTGGGGAATAAAGGGTGAGATTTGGCGGATCAATACTTTTTTTAACTTCTAATCCAAGATATCCAATGAGTAGAAAAATAGCCGCTGTGAAACAAAGTGTTCGTATGAGCATTGGAACATTCCCTAATCGTTTTTTTTGCGTCAAGGATGATATTGGTTTTGGGGTATCACGGGTAGTCTCTTCTTCAATGAATTGATCCAAGAATGTTTGTGCCGGCAAATTAAGAACTGTGGCGTATTTTTTTAAGAAATTTTTTTGGTAGACTAATCCAAATGGAATTTGATCAAACTGGCATGCCTCAATTGCCTCTAAGTATTTTTGGTCAATATGTGTTCGCTTTGCCATGTCACTAAGCGACACTTTTTTGGCTTCACGGGCTGATTTCAATCGCAAACAAACTCGGGTCGGAGTAGTGAGTTGTTTTTTTTCAAAAGCAGGCATAATTATGGACTAATTTTGTTTTGTATCGTCTTCGCTTTCTGAGTCTAGACTTTCTTCATTATCACTGTCTTTTTCACTTGTATTATCAAAAACATTTAATGATCCGCCAGCATCCATAGTATCTGAAATTTCTGTTGCTGTAACAAGAATCTCGCGTGGTTTTGCGCCTTCGCCTGGTCCGATAACACCCGCTGCCTCAAGCTCATCTAGGAGACGAGCTGCACGAGCATATCCAACCTTGAATTTACGTTGCAAAAACGATGCGCTGGCTTTTCCGGCTCTAATTATTTCTGTCTTAGCTTCGTTGAATAATTGGTCTCGATCATCGCTTGGTCCGCCAAACATACTCATTGTCCCTGTTCCGTTATTTTTTTCCACGATTGATTCGTCGTATTCTGGTGGCTCATCTCCCTTTAGATAATCAACAACAGATTTTAATTCATCTTCGGAAATAAAAGCACCTTGAATACGAACTGGTTTGGAAAGTTCAGCGGTTTGGAACAACATGTCGCCACGACCCAATAATTTTTCAGCACCAGGAGAATCTAGGATAGTTCGAGAGTCAATCAGTGAAGCTACAGAAAAGGCAATGCGGCCAGGGATATTGGCTTTCATAAGCCCAGTAATAACATCAACGCTTGGTCGTTGGGTGGCAACAATAAGGTGGATACCGACAGCGCGAGCCATTTGGGCGAGACGAATAATCCCAGATTCAACTTCAGAAGCCGCAGTGGCCATAAGATCTGCCAACTCATCGATGACAAATATAATTGCTGGTATTTTACTTGATGGGTGGCGAGCGTTGTATGAATTTATATCGCGGTTACCGGCTGCGGCCAATACTTCAAAACGACGATCCATTTCTCCGATTGTCCATTTTAGGGCATTGACGGTTTTTTGGGTATTGGTGATTACCGGTGTCAAAAGATGAGGAATACCATTGTAAAGTGTGAGTTCAACTCGTTTTGGATCGACCATGATAAAACGAAGAGTTTCGGCTGTGTTTTGGAACAGCAAACTCATGATGATGGTATTCATACATACTGTTTTTCCCGAACCAGTCGCTCCAGCAATTAGTAAGTGTGGCATGCGTGGCAAATCCGCCCACCATACTCTACCGGCAACATCTTTGCCAAGACCCACCATAAGATTGTGTTGTCGAGTCGTGAATTCTTTTCCCTCAAGTAACTCTTTGAAACTAACCATGGCAGTTTTTTGATTTGGAACCTCAATACCAACCAATGATTTTCCTGGAATTGGAGCCTCAATTCGAATTGGGTGTGCTGCTAAGGACAATGCCAAATCATTTGAAAGTGTAGTGATGCGTGATAGTTTTACACCTTTGTTTGGTTTTAGTGAGTATTGGGTAACAGTTGGTCCGACTCGAATTTCTCCCATCTCAACATCAATATTAAATTCATGGAGAGTGTCTTGAATCATTTGAGCGTTTGCCTTTATGTCACCGCTGGTTGGTTTACCGCGTTTGTCGGACAATAAATTTGGGTTTGGTAAATTTTTGATAACAACTTTTTTTGACCAGGGTCCAGCTGTATCTGATGTTCCTGAATCAACCGTTTCAACTTTTTCTTCACTTTCATCATCTTCTGGTTCATTTTCTTCTTTTTCTGATTCTTCTGGATCAGATTCTGTGCCGGGCATTGGCCGTGAAAAGAATTTTGGTTTTGCTTCAATTTCTGAATCGGAATTGGTTTCTTCCTCACTTTCAGTCTCATCGCTTTCTTCATATTCACCATTTACATCGAGCGAGTCTTTTTTGACAAATAAAGCGCGGACAGCAGAAACAAGGGCTTGGCCAAATATACCGCAGCCGTTTAAAATTTTTCTGTGCAAAAGGACAAAAGCGGTAATAGCGGTATTGAACATTAAGAGAATTGAAATGAGGAGCAAACTCAGGAGAATTACGTAACTACCAATTGTGCCTACGTATGTCTGTAAAAGGTAGGCTGGCATTCCAAAGATTCCACCGCCATGCCCACTTAGCGCTTCGTGCCACATTGTTTGTGGTAAGAAATGAAGATGAAACAAACTTGAAGTAGTCAGAAAAAATAAAAGAGCGCCAATTCCATGAGTAGCTCGATAATTATATTGTAAATCTCGAATTAAAAACCAGGCAATTGTGAGTATTACAAACGGAGTGGCGTAGCGCATGTTGCCAAATAGAGAGGCAAGAATGTATTCATTTAATGCTATGCCGACAGCGCCGGCAGAGTCAAAAAAACTAAGGGTAACGAGTATAGCAAGCATGACCAAAAGAATGGCAATAATGCCATGCGAGAGATTTGGGTCGTATGCTGGTGCTTCAGGCGATTGACGTCTTCGAGACATAACAAATAGTAGCCATAGTGTAGCATATTTTTGTGTTGTCTAGAAGCGAGTAAAAATAAACCCCATTACCCAGCGAGCTGCTGGGTATTAAGTCAAATAGGTGAAATTCGCCGAAGCTTACCATCCTTTGCCAAGGCTTCGGATGGTTCGTCCATTGCCTTTCATCTTGGCGACAAGCCGCCAAGTATTCATGCAAAGGCGAACAAAAAACCCGTACCAGTGCATTGAACAAATTGTTCAGTGGACTGGTACGGGGAGGATCAGGTGATGAATGGTCTTGATCCTCAACCCCCCTTTTCACGACGCATCTGCGAACGTCAGCTCGACCGCTTGGGTCGAAGTTGTTGTTGCGCCTACCCCTTTTGGGGTGCGACGAACAAGCTTTTTAGCTGACTTTCTCGGCCTTTTTTTGGCCGAGGCCTTCTTTACGGAAGGCTTTGCGTCGTTTTTCGCGATGGTGATCGTGCTTAGGCGTGGGAACGCTAGCACGACCGGATCCGGAGAAGGTTGCGGCTCGTACCTTGCGGTACTGCCAATCAAACCGATGAGCTTGGGCTTAATTGAAGCGCCAAGGCACATCCCGGAAAAGATGAAGATCGCCATCACGAACGAAACCTTCATCATCTGCAGTCGCGAATCCAAACGAATAAACATCTGAGTCTCTTTTCTGCCGTAGTGGCAGAGCAGTTACTCGATGTCGAGATTTTCTCGCCCCCATGGCAAGAATTTACTCGAATCGTCTGGCCGCGTACGGCTGAAAAAATCGCTCAACGAGGGGTTTTTTCAGCTGTACACGACTATTTGTTTAAAGAACTTGCTTAATAAGCCAACATACTCTTTTTTTTCTGTTTTGTCAAGGTATTTGGGCGTTTTTTAAGTGCTGCTGTGGATAAAAATGTTACTTTTTGTTATTTTTAAGAGTAAAAAGTATTTTTTTTGTTTTTGTTGAGCCAAAAAGTAGGAGTTTTGCTTATACACAATCATTGTGCTATTATATGCACCCACAGAATTTGACAAATTACACTATATAAGATAGTATTGTCATATTCTTTACAAAGTATAAGCAAGGTTACTTGTGTCAAGTCAGTATAC
>CAZVNO010000060.1:0-6301 GCA_964628715.1 uncultured Gammaproteobacteria bacterium
TCCTTACCTTCATCATCAAACATGCCCTATACCCATCAACCGCAGCCTCAATTAAAGCTCAAAAATCGCTTACTGATTTACAACCAAAAATAAACGCTATAAAAAAACAACATGAGGGAAATCAGCAATTGATTGCTACCGAGACAATGAAAATCTACCAGGAACATAAAGTAAACCCACTTGGTTCTTGTTTACCACTTTTGATCCAATTACCGATTTTGATTGCTCTATACTGGGTTTTACAGGCTGGCCTTACCAACGAACCGCTTAGCGGATCGGGTGTAGCCCCACTTAGTTTACTCTACTCTTTTGTCCCAAACCCTGGCCAAATAAATACCATTAGTCTTGGTTTGTTTGATTTGAGTAAAACCGGCAACGTTATCTTGGCGTTATTGGCCGGAGTCGCACAATTTTGGCAATTCCGCATGATGACCAACAACCGCCCACCAAAGGATGCTGGTACGGGCGCAAAAGATGAGGACATGGCAGCGGTGATGAACAAACAGATGATGTTTATGATGCCAGCAATGACAATCTTCATAGGTATAAAATTCCCTGCCGGCTTAGCGCTTTACTGGCTAGTGTCGACAGTTCTTACTGGGCTCCAACAAATTTTAATATTCAAAAAACCGACTGAAGTTGAAGTTATCTCTTCTTCTCCAAAAAATTAATGGTATGCGTATAACTTTAAGGCAACTTAAAAACTTATCTGTTGAAACAGCCTCAGGAACTGAACTTGGCAAGATCCATGATCTAGTCATTGATATTGATGGTCAGATGATAGTCCAGTACGAAATCCACTCTTCTCGTTTGGGCGGCAAAGTCTATTTGGTGAACCGAGAACAAGTTGTGAGTATAAGCGAAGCAAAGATGGTTGTGTCTGATTCTTCGGCTACCCTGGATAATGAGGCTTTAAAAAAACCATTATCTATCTCCCCCAAACCAATTACCATGCGTCAAGAATAAACGCATAAAACGTACAAACCGTCTGTATGTCGCTTTCTGATGCAATTATCAGCACTATCGCCTACTTCGATGTCGTTGGTTATCCGCTTACCGCTATTGAAATTTTGGCCTATCTTTGGAGCAACGAGACCAAATCTCTTGAACTAATAAACAACGAACTCGCGCGCTTATTGGCGGCAAAAAAAATTGAAACAAAAAGTGGTTTCTTCTTTTTACCAAATCGAGAAAATATTGTACTAACCAGACAAAACTCAGTCCAACATGTTGCCCAAAAACTAAACCGCGCAAAACGTGCCGCAAAACTAATTCGATATGTTCCGTTTGTCGAAGCTATGTTTGTGTGCAATACAGTCGCGGCCGGTTCAGCTCAAAAATCAAGCGACATAGATGTCTTTATTATTATTACCCCAGACAGACTCTGGCTTTCGCGCCTTCTTATTACCGGACTTTTGCATATTTTTTCGCTCCGCAGACACGGCAAAAAGATAGACAATCGAATCTGTCTTAGTTTTTACATCGCAAGTGACCACCTCAATCTAAAATCCATCGCTCTCGAAAATGATGATATTTACCTTCATTACTGGATTCGACAACTTTTACCAATCTATGATCCAAAAAATTTTTGGCAAAAAATGCAATCAGCCAATGAGTGGATAGACAAAAAAACTCCCCGCCCCTCGTCCGCATTCAAATTGATTGACCGTTACCGAACCGAAGATTGCAAAAGATCACGTATGATAAAAAAAATATTGGAAAAATTCTGGCAAGGAGGTTATGGTGACTTGATTGAATCGCAAGCCAAAGGAATTCAAGAAACTCATATGAAAAAACGACACGCATCTGAGATCTCAAAACAGCATGTTATTGTCAATGACCACATGATGAAATTCCATGAAAATGACCGCCGGGAATATTTTCGTGACGAATGGCGAAAACGATATAGCAATGTCATTTCGACGAAGCATGAGGAGAAATCTTCAATGGCTGAGTGAAGATCCCTCGTCTGCGCAGCGGCAGATCCTCGAGATGACAGACAAAACCAAGCCAAAATTTTATGTCTTCACACAATAAAAAATTTTCGCTCTCAATTCTTTTGCAGTATAGTTTGAGTCTGCTCCTATTCCTCCTACCCTGGCAAACAATTTGGATCACAAAAGAACACTTTCTAAACGGAAGCAAGTGGGAATACGGCACATTAGGCTTATACGCAAATGAAATTCTGCTATTTTTTTGCGCTGGTATATTTTGTATTGATCTTTGGAAAAAAATAAAAGAAAGAAAAACAAATGGTTCATTTAATTTTTCTTGGACAACAGACAGACGCTTTATACTTTCGGGCACAATTTTTATTGCCTATACTTTTTGTTCAATTATCTGGTCATCAAACCGCCTACTTGCTTGGCAACACGCCATTTGGTTTATGGAATCTTTTTTGTTGTTTTTCATGTTAATAGCCCAATCAAAACCTTACAGCTTACGACTTATAACTTACAGCTTTATCGCCGGCAGTGTCATACAAAGTATTCTTGGCATCTGGCAATTTCTTTCTCAATCAACTTTTGCTTCAAACTTGCTCGGTCTCTCCCTGCATAGGGCCACCGATGCTGGAGCAAGCATTATCTCCACTATTCTTGACGGGCGCTGGCTCCGCGCTTACGGTAGTTTTGCCCACCCAAATATTCTTGGTGGATATTTGGTAATTGCGATTATAATCACTGACATTATTTTCCACAGAAATGCACAAACAAAAAGCTATCGACTATCAACTATCGGCTATCAATTTATTTCGCTCCTCCAACTCACTGCTCTTTTTTTTACCTTTTCCCGTTCGGCCTGGATTGCCGCCGCTATTTGGATGGTTGGATCAAGCATAAAATACCATGTAGCATGTACCACAAAATATCTCCTATCATTTATTATTTATCGTCTATCTCTAATAATCATTCTCACGACAATCTTCTCCCCTCTTGTCTTTACCCGCTTCTCGTCTTCAACAACAAATGAAGCCAGATCATTAAATGAGCGCACTGTTGGCTACAACGAATCTCTCCAAATTATAAAGCAATATCCATTTCTTGGCGTTGGCTCCGGTAACTACACCGCAGAACTTAATAAACAAAATCCAAACTTACCCGGATACATCTACCAGCCAGTGCATAACGTGCCATTATTATTTTTGGCCGAACTTGGAATCGTAGGTTTAATTTTATTAAGCTTGACTATCTGGTTCCTTATCTCTTATATACGCTCCAGTCTCTTATCCCAAAAAACAACTCTTACAGCACAGAGCGTGCCATATATTGGGCTAATATCACTTTTACCGCTTATTACCTTTGACCACTACCTTTTCTCTTCTTATTCTGGGCTTCTATTGACAGGGATTTTTCTCTCTTTTTTGACAAAAATATCGTCCCCATCCTCTCCACAGAACATCCACACCACCTCCTAGACAAAGCGCCTCAGTCATGGGAAGATAGATGCTACAAAAGAGCCTAGTGGCGGTGACAAGCACATCGCGCACGCCATCGAGTTCGTGTGTTTTCGACAGGCATCACGACCTCATATATGGACGGCGCATTGAGCTTGTTACCACTTGTGGGCTCTTTTATTTTCTGTGGAAAAAACCTATTTTTTAAATCTTGACATCATCTTAAAAAAGAGTATTATTACCTTAGGATTATCACTCATACATAAAGAGTGATAATAAATTAATAACTTAGACACTATGCAAAAAATCAAACCGTTGGGCGACCATGTGGTCGTAAAACAACTCAAAAAAGAGGAAGTGACTGCTTCTGGTATAGTCCTTCCAGATACCGTGGAAAAGGAAAAAAAAGCCGAGGGAGAAGTAATCGCCGTTGGGCCAGGCAAACTCCTTGAAAATGGATCCCGCGGAGCCATGGATGTAAAAGTTGGCGATATGGTGATTTTTGAAAAATGGGGTGGCGAAGAAGTAGAGATAGAGAAAATCGAATACAAAATTGTCAGCGCAGAAAAAATCCTTGCAATATTGGAAAATTAATCAATTTTGAATTTCTAATTCCTAGTTTCTATTTTCTAAATTACTATGGCCAAACAAATCAAATTTAATGAAGATGCCCGCCAAGCGCTCATGCGTGGTGTCGACATTCTGGCAAATACAGTAAAAGTAACCCTTGGGCCAAAAGGCCGCAATGTGGTTCTCGATAAAGGCTTTGGCTCCCCTACTATCACAAAAGATGGAGTTTCTGTTGCCAAAGAAATTGAACTTGAAGATAAGTTTGAAAACATTGGAGCAGAGCTCGTGAAAGAAGCTGCTAGCAGAACCAATGATGCGGTTGGAGACGGCACAACTACCGCAACCGTACTTGCTCAGAGCATTATCAAAGAGGGTTTGAAGCTGGTCGCTGCTGGCGCCAATCCAGTTGCTCTAAATCGTGGCCTTCACAAAGGCGCTGAAGCAGTTATCTTAGAACTCCAAAAGAAAATTTCAAAAAAAGTAGAACGTGACGAAATCGCTAATGTTGCCGCCATCTCGGCCAATGACCGTGAAATCGGCGAACAAATTGCTGCTGCCATGAAGGAAGTTGGCGAAGAGGGCGTTATTACTGTAGAAGAATCACAGTCATTCGGCATGTCGATTGAAACCGTAAAAGGAATGCGTTTTGACAAAGGCTATGTGTCTGCGTATATGGTAACCAACGCCGAGCGTATGGAGTCCGAGTATGAAGATCCATACATACTTATCACAGACAAGAAAATTTCTTCAGTCGACGATATGTTGCCAGTACTTGAAAAAGTCGCCCAAAGCGGCCGCAAGGATTTGGTAATTATTGCCGAAGATGTTGACGGACAAGCTCTAGCCACAATCGTTGTCAACAAACTCCGTGGCACTTTTAATGTTCTTGCTGTCAAAGCTCCAGGATTTGGTGATCGTCGCAAAGACATGCTCCAAGATATCGCAACACTAACAGGCGGTAAAGTGATTACAGAAGAAGTCGGCTTAAAAATTGAAAATACAGAGTTGGCTGATCTTGGCCGTGCCCGCAAAGTAGTGGCGACCAAAGAATTTACAACAATCGTTGAAGGAAAAGGTGATGCTGGCGCCATCAAGGACAGAGTTTCCCAGATTAAAAAATTAATTGAACAAACTGATTCGGATTTTGATCGCGAAAAATTACAAGAACGCTTGGCCAAATTGGCCGGCGGTGTCGCTGTTATCAAAGTTGGTGCGGCCACAGAAACAGAAATGAAAGAAGTTAAGCACCGTATTGAAGATGCAGTCGGCGCCACCAAGGCAGCAGTTGAGGAAGGCGTTGTTGCTGGTGGTGGAGTCGCACTTCTTCGCGCCTCACGCGCCCTCGACAACCTAACCGATTTGACGAGCGAAGAATTGGTTGCAGTTAATATTCTCCGCCGCGCCCTAGAGGAACCCCTCCGCACTATTGCCAATAATGCTGGCAAAGAAGGCGCTGTGGTTGTTGATGAAGTTAAAAAGGCTGGTGGCAACTTTGGTTTCAACGCTGAAACTGGCGCCTATGAGCCAGATATGGTAGTCGCAGGTATCATCGACCCAACCAAAGTGACACGCTTTGCGCTCGAAAATGCAGTCTCAATTGCCGGTATGTTCCTAACAACCGAGGCAGTGGTGACCGATATGCCAAAAAAAGATGAGTCAGCTGGCGGTATGCCAAGTGGCATGGGGGGAATGGGCGGAATGATGTAATAAAATTTAAACAAAAAAATATCCCGTTTTTACGGGATATTTTTTTATTTTTATGATCGTTTGTGACGAATATATTCAATTAATCCAGGAAGGAGTGACGCACCGATAATACCCATTATTACCAAAGTAAAATTATCCTTTACAATCGGCACATTGCCAAAAATATACCCAGCACCCAAAAATAAACCAACCCAAACTATTCCACCGACAATATTATAAATTATAAATTGAGGATAAGACATATTCCCGATCCCAGCCACAAATGGCGCAAAAGTCCTTATGATCGGGATGAAACGAGCGATAATAATAGTTTTTTTGCCATGTTTTTCATAAAACCGTTCCGCCTTTTCCAGATACTCACGTTTGAAAAACCGAGCATTTTCGGCACTAAAAACTTTTGGGCCCAATACCCTACCGATATTATAATTTACTGTATCCCCGATGATAGCCGCCAAACACAGTAGTATAAACAACCAAACAATATTTAAAGAACCGAGAGCTGCAATCGCACCAGCGGCAAAAAGAAGCGAATCGCCCGGAAGAAATGGAGTGACCACCAATCCAGTTTCGCAAAAAATAATTAAAAACAAAAGGCCAGAAATCCAAGCGCCAAAAACAGCAACAAAGACC
>CAZVNO010000061.1:0-1788 GCA_964628715.1 uncultured Gammaproteobacteria bacterium
TCTTTTTTTTAGATCTAACCTCTGGGTCTAGATCAGCTAACTTATCCAAGATCGATGCCAAATCTCTGTTCAATGCAAGTAATCTACTTTCATACATTGACTTTGCTTGATTAGACGCTTCACGTTTTTTGCCTAAATCTGCTCTCCACCCTGAATCAAACTCAGAATAAACATCTTCTCGTTTTTCAGTCTCTGGTATTTCTTCTCCTAATTCTTCTAATAAACATTTAAAATCACCTATCTCCCAACTAGGATACAATTCCATTATAGTCAGACTAAACTCAGAGTCTGGCCTTGAGAGCACAGCCTTCAGATCCGATACAATTTGTTGATATGTTTGAAAATTTTCTTTTTTTACTGACAAAAATTCCTGCACCTTTTCGCCAACTTTCGACTTGCTCCTTTCCATTCCTTGTTCTAATTTTGTCAAATACTCTTTTGGTACTGTCGGCATACAAAATTATTTACGTGAGCCATCCTTACTCCTGTAGTCAGAAAGTTTAATAACTTTTGCTTCATGACCATCAGACAATAGCTCAGCACGTTCTTTTTTTATCTGCGTCAAGATAGCTGGAATCATTTTTTCAAAAAAAGAATCAAAAGTAGCCCTATCCTCATCAGTCATTCCAAAATGTACAGGTAGTGACTCACAAAATTCGTGAAGTGTATCCTCAATAATCCGATCGAAATCTGACTTTCCTTCAGCCAAACGTGTTTCTTGGACATGATCAAACATTCTCAACAGTCTTTCTTTTATAATTTCCGGAGTGAATACTTCTTCTACACCGCCACCAAATGCAGCAATACCTTCTGCTTGTCCATGAATCGTAGGGACCTCATGAGAGGAAAAATAAGCGTCAACTAATCTTTCAAATTTTGTTTTTAATAAATCTTCTGGCATATAATTTTATTCATGCTCTGACTTAATTCTACCTTCCAGTGTTCGAAGTGCGTGCATGGCCTCACGTGCTTGCTCGGCATTTGGCGGCAAACCGTGCCACTCAAATTTATTTTCCATAAAAGGAACACCGCGTCCGGGAATGGTATGCGCAATGATAACGGTTGGTTTTTCAAAAATTGTTTTTGCTTCTTCGATCGCACCGACAAAAGCAGCGATATCATGACCGCTTACATCAATCACATGCCAGTTGAACGCTTCATATTTGTCGCGCAGTGGCTCGAGCGGCATGATATCCTCGGTATTACCATCAATCTCAATGTTATTTCGATCAATCACTATTGTCAAATTGTTCAATTTATATTTCCCGGCAAACATGACCGCTTCCCAAAAAATCCCACAACCATGTTCGGCGTCAGATGTTAGGCAATAAGTGCGCCAAGTTTTGGAATCCATGCGCGCTCCATAAGCCATGCCAGCCGCCTGCGAGAGTCCAGAGCCAAGTGGCCCGGATGTAGTCTCGAGTCCAGGACAACGCAAACGCTCAGGATGACCTTGAAACTTTGAGCCAAATTTTCTAAGTGTTTTCAAATAACTCCTTGGAAAATAACCGGCTTCAACCATAGTGGCATAACGGACTGGACAAATGTGGCCATTTGAGAGTATGAGACGATCACGCTCTTCCCATTCCGGGTGCTTTGGGTCATGGTGAAGAATGTGAAAATAAAAAGCCGTAAAAATATCAGCCATACCGAGCGGCCCGGCGCTATGACCGGATTTTGCCTCGAGAAGCATTTCAATAATATCTTCACGAACTTTTACCGCTATCTTTTCAAGTTTTTTTACTTTGTCGTCATGAATGTTCATAATAACACCACGCAAAAACTCAA
>CAZVNO010000061.1:1888-5242 GCA_964628715.1 uncultured Gammaproteobacteria bacterium
AGTTTTTTTACTTTGTCGTCATGAATGTTCATAATAACACCACGCAAAAACTCAACATACCTACGGCTTACAGCTTAAGCCCTAAAGCTTTTCTAATTATAGCACATTTGGAAAAAACTGAATAATCCGTTATAGTGAATTGCACGCAGGTTTATGTGATCCTTATACAAAATTAGTAAATTTTATTGAATAAAACTACACTAAAAACGGTTCGCCTATATTATGAAAATAAGAAGTAAAAAAGTAGTTATTATTATTTTTGCGGTCGGGGCAATCATTATTTTTGCTCTTTATTGCAATTCGACCAGCAAAAAATTAGTCGAAATTTACAATTCACGCCGATCTGTGATCATATCTGACCGTAATCATCAAATTATTTCTATAAAAACCAATGAAGATGGCTCTGCCGCAATATATACAGACAAGGTACCGGAAAACTTTTCCAAATATCTCCTAAACCAAGAAGACAAGTACTTTTATTATCATTTGGGAGTAAATCCAGTGAGCTCTTTCCGAGCCTTCACACGCATACTAAATGGTAATAAAAACAGAGCATCAAGTACAATTACCCAGCAACTAGTAAAGATACTCATGAATAATGAAGATGATCGAAGTATTAAAAATAAACTGATAGAAACTTTTGGCGCAATAGCGCTTGAAATGACAACTTCAAAAAAAGATATTTTAACCATGTATGCGAACTCTATTTATTTTGGAAATAACGTCCAAGGGATAGAGGCTGCTTCCAAACTTTATTTTGGAAAAAACGCTGGAGAATTGACTGAGCAAGATATAATTAGATTGGTAGTTACTATCCAAAACCCAACGATAGCAAATCCATTTACAGAATTAAATACTGCCAAATCTAGAGCGGCAATAAAAACTTACAACCTTCAAAGTGAAAATATCGAGACGCTTACTGTGGAGCAAGTCCGCGCAAAAATTGAAGCCTGGAGAGCTACAGCGCAAAGCACAACTGCTTTTGAAATAAAATCTCTCGGGATCACCTGTTCATCAGACTGTACTCTTACGATTGATTCACAGCTTACAGAAAATCTTCGCAGCGTCCTGCTTCGTAATCTGCTGCAATTTCAGGACAAACAGGTAGACAATGGTGCAATCGTAGTTATAAAACAGCCAGAAAATGAACTCCTGGCTATTGTCGGCAGTCCCGACCCCACAAAAAATACCAGTGGGTACCAAATCAATATGGCCAACTCTCCCCGACCGATCGGCTCAACCGTGAAACCTTTTATTTATTTGAAGGCTTTTGAAAAAGGATTGCGTCCGTACACGCTGGCAGATGATCGTGAATATCGGTATCCGATTGGCACCGGTTTTCCTCTTTATCCAAAAAACTATGACTACACTTACCATGGAATTGTAACTCTGCACGAAGCTTTATCAAATAGTTACAACGTACCTGCGGTAAAAACACTTGAATATATTGGTACGGATAATTTTGCTAATTTCTTACGCACTGATTTGAATTTTAAACCTGTTCAACCTTTGGAAAATTATGCGCTTGGCATTGCTCTTGGTGAACTTGAGATGCCTCTCCTTAATCTTTCTTATTATCTTTCTATTTTTGCGAATCATGGCTTTTTAAAACCTTTGCAGGTCAAAAATTCTTCTGTCATTTCGAGGAAGCTTCAGCTGACGAGAAATCCTCAATCGGTTGGTGAAGATCCCTCCCCTACGCTTCGCTTGGGTCGGGATGACAACACGAGTGACAAACAAATCGCACCAGAACCATATATCCAACTTGTGAACAAAATACTTTCCGATCGCACAACCGGAGTAGAGCAATTTGGTCTAAAAAGCGCCCTAAACTTACCAGCTCGTAACTACGCGCTGAAAACCGGTACTTCGCGCGAATACCACGATAGCTGGACTGTTGGTTACACGCCAAATTTTTTGGTCGGGGTCTGGGTTGGCAATAGCGACAATACGCCAATGGATGGAGTGTCGGGGCAATCAGGCGCGGGGAATATTTGGGGTGAAGTCATGAACACCATGTATGCGAGCCAGTACAATCACAACACTCCTTTTGATTTTAAATATGTAAAAACATTTCAAAATGGAAATTCGCTCGAGTATGGATTGAGTAATGATGATTACAACGAAATGCGAAATAAATTAATAACAAATTCCCTAGTCACAAATCCGCATAATGTCGACGTATTTCTTTTGGATAATAAAACTACAATCCCGCTAAAATCTTCGCAAATTGTGAGTTGGTACGTGAATGATGAATTTGTGGGAAAAAATACAGAGATACTATTCAAGCCAAAAAAACCCGGACAATATACGATCCGAGCTGTAGGTACTGATGAAAGAGAAGAAATAGTAACTATTGGAGTGAACAAATAAAAAAGGGGCGGCGCTCGAGAAGAAAGTCGAGCACCGCCCGGGTTGTCACCCCAACACTACCTCAGCGCAGCGAGATCCTTCCACACCGTGGACACGTTGTGGTAGTAGAACTCGAACAACTCACGTGGAGCCTGCGGCCGGGCCAGGAGGTTTACTCCCAATCCATGTTCCAGCCTGTCCGAGACCTCTTTGACTGCTTCGCGCAAATTGGCAGTAGCCATCTCAGAACGACCAGCGCTCTGTTGCTCTTTCAGGAGCAAGATGAGATAACCGCGTAGCGCGAGCAGGTGATCGATCTCGGTGCAGGCCGGGAAGCCAGCGCCAAAGACGTTGTGGAGTGGACTGAGCGTGAGTCGCATCTTTACCTCGTGTGTGGTTTGGCGGCAACACGAAGTGTGCAGACATGAGCAAAAAACCAGCGACCATTTTTTGATTACGAGACCATTTTTCACTACGAGGCTTTTTACAATTTTTACAAAATATTACTCAATATTCGTACGCGAACCAACCTCGTGCCGCCGATGTTTCCAATTCTACGGATGTAGAATGGGTCTATGAAAGACAAATAAGAATAACACAAAATACCTCTTTTGTCAAGAGGTCGTTCTCCCAATTAATCAATCTCTCTAGAAACCTAACTACAATTTTACCCACTTGAAACACATCAAGGTGAACTTACAAAAAATCATAATACCAAACAAAAAAAACGACGCCCTATCCCCCTTCCACTAGCTCCAAACTTTGGAGCCACTGGATGGTTGGCGTCGTTTTTGATTCTATGCCAACCGATTTGGTTGGCATTTTGGTGGGACATGCCCGGTATGGGATCCCGGTAAAAGGATCTACTATATGCAGACATGTTTGTTTTGAAGCCAGGACTACGACTTTGTCGTGCGTCCTTGGCCTACTTGCGCTTGCCGATAATCTTCATGTTCCGGTAACTACGGACCTTTTCCTCGCTGATCACCACGCCGAGCTCCT
>CAZVNO010000061.1:5252-5984 GCA_964628715.1 uncultured Gammaproteobacteria bacterium
TCTCCAGACCAAAGGCCAAGTCGATCTTCATCACTGAGTCCTTGCTCAGCTGACCGATCGTGAACACGGTCTCGGGCGTGAGACGGACGGTCGTCGTGCCGTCCGCGAGCTCGACCTTGATGAGGCCCTTGGCGATGAGCTCCTCGGCGGGCCGTGGGTAGAACAGCCTATGATGATCCCTGAGTCTATCGTACGCCTTCTGGTGTGCCGGGGTTCTTTCGCCAACAACCAACATACTACCGAACCCCCTATCCACACCTTCCTGCCTATCGGCCCCTAAGAACCACCGATTCACTCTTCCGAGAGCAGAGTAACCCGCTTCAGAAATCTCTTTGAGCCTCAGTTTAATCCTCGGATACAGATGAACGATCCTGCCGTCCGCGAGCTCGACCTCGGTGAGACCCTCGGCGATGAACTCTTGAGCTGGAATCGGTGGCATCAAAGGATTCCTAACTTGAGCTTCATCATCCTCATCTAGAATGCTCATGACTTCCTTTCTCCGCTTTTTTTGTATTGATTAGTCCGGTAGCGGAAAACCGGTTTGGTGAACGAGATACTTTGCAGCCACATTTGTCTGGTGCCGCAAAATATCCCGCTCACCAAATTTAACCAAAACAAGCAGTATTTAAAGAACAAGCTTATAGCAAAATAAGCTAATTAAATTAGCTTATTTGCAGATTTTTGTCAATTTCTACTATGATTTAATATTCATTTAGCTTAACACAGCCAAAT
>CAZVNO010000062.1:0-5724 GCA_964628715.1 uncultured Gammaproteobacteria bacterium
TCAAGCGAGTTTGTGTGGCAAACTACAGATACTTTTATGTCGGGATCAAAGCTTAATAAATCACAAAAGGAAGCCGTCGAATACACAGACGGTCCGCTTCTAATTGTAGCTGGTGCCGGAACTGGCAAGACTACGGTTATTACCGAAAAGATTGCTTATTTAATAAATAATAAACTGGCAAAGCCAGAAGAAATTTTGGCGCTTACCTTTACCGACAAAGCCGCCGATGAAATGCTTTCGCGTGTCGATAATCTGCTGAATCTTGGGTATGTTGACATGCAAATTTCCACTTTTCATGCGTTTTGTCAGCGTTTGCTTGAGACATACGGACTTGAAATTGGCTTGCCAAATCAATTTAAACTCGTGACCGAGACTGACGCCTGGCTCATGATAGAGCAAAAAATTTATAATTTTGGTTTGAATTACTATCGACCACTGGGTAATCCAACACGACACATTTACGAGCTACTGCGTCATTTTTCCAAATGTAAAGACGAGCTAATTACGCCAGCAGAATACCTAGAATATGCCGAAGGTATATCGCTTGATCATGACAAATCAGCAAGTATGGAGAAATCTCGGCTTCTAGAGATTGCCAATGCCTACCACGCATACAATCAAATGCTTTTGGACAAAAACGCGCTTGATTTTGGTGATCTTATTTTTTACACGATCAAACTCCTAAAAGATCGCCCACATTTGCTTAAAAAAATTCAAGCTAATTATAAATATATTTTGGTTGATGAATTTCAGGATGTAAATTGGGCACAGTATCAATTGGTGAGGTTAATAGCCGACAGCTCAGAGCCAATAGCGCAATTGACAGTGGTGGGGGACGACGATCAATCAATCTACGCTTTTCGTGGAGCGTCAGTTTCAAATATCTTACGCTTCAAAGAAGACTTTCCAAACGCGAAAGAAATTGTTCTCACAGAAAACTACCGATCAGGACAAAAAATTCTTGATACCGCCTACACGTCAATTCAGAATAATAATCCTGACCGTTTGGAAGTGAAATTAAAGATTGATAAACGATTGAAAGCCAGTAACAATCAACTATCAAAAGTTAACCATCTCCACAGCACAACACTCGATGAAGAGGTGCGATCAGTGCTAAAAGAAATAACTGAACTCAAAAAAAATGATCCTGATATGCGTTGGGATGATATTGCCATTCTAGTTCGTGCCAATGGACATGCCGAGCCTTTTATCCACGCGCTCGAACTTGCCCACATCCCATACGAATTTTTAGCGTCAAGCGGCCTTTACCGACAACCTATTGTACTTGACTGTATTAACTTTTTTACAACGATTACAGATCATTATAATTCTGTAGCAACCTACCGCTTGCTTCGTCTACCATCACTTTCTTTTAGTGAAAATGATATTCAAAAATTGGTTTACCAGGCTGGGAAAAAAAGTGTAACCTATTATGAAGCAGTGAAAAGAGCATCGGAATTTCAACTTTCAAAAGATGGAGTTGATTTGTCAAACAAGCTGATTACAATAATTCATAACGGAATGAAAACCGCAAAAAGTGAAAAGCCGACAGTGGTCTTATATAAATTTTTGGAAGAATCAGGGTATTTATCTTATTTAGCAAAACAAGAGGAACAGGGCAACCGCACAGTGATTCGACAAATTTATCAACTCAAACAGTTTTTTGATTTTATTAAACGCTACGAAGAGACTATTCCCGGCGCGGATGTAAGGCAGCTGGTTGACCACCTCACACACCTTATAGACTCAGGCTCTGAAGGTAAACTGTACATGCCAACCGATACACCAGACTCAGTAAACATAATGACAATTCATGCTGCCAAAGGTTTGGAATTCCGCCATGTTTTCGTGGTTAACCTAGTAGAGGAACGTTTCCCTACAAGACGACGTGGTGAAGGAATTGAAGTACCAGAAACTTTGATAAAAGAACACCTCCCAGAAGGTGATTATCACATCGAAGAAGAACGCCGACTTTTCTATGTAGCCGTTACACGTGCAAAAGAACGATTGTACCTGACAAGCGCCGATGATTATGGCGGAACGCGGAAGAAAAAAATATCACGATTTTTGACTGAGCTTGATATTTCACTCAAGCACTCAAGCACTCAAGCACTCAAGCATGATAACAGTGGGGCAATCAGACAATGGAACGACTTTAACACGTTAAAAAATACCGATGAATTGGAAGTTAGTAATTTGAAATTTGACCTCCCCAAAGCATTCTCCTTTTCCCAAGTAAAATCTTATGAAACATGCCCTTACCAGTACAAGCTCGCCCATATTCTAAAAATTCCTACGCGCGGTAGCGCATCATTTAGCTTTGGGCAGACTATTCACGCTACCATGCAAAAATTTTATGATCAGGTAAAAGTACTGAACAGTGCTTCCCAGACATCTCTGTTTGACACAAGACCAACTGAACCCGCGCTTCCTGATGGAGCCGTAAAGGTACCGACACGCGATGAACTATTTGAAATGTATGAATCATCATGGCAAGGGGATTGGTACAGTAGTGCAAAACAAAGAGACGAATACTACAAAAAAGGCAAAGAGATATTGACAATGTTTTATGCGGCAGAGGATGGTCGCTGGACAATACCAGTAGCGCTTGAAAGCTGGTTCAAGATAAAAGTCGGAGATTATTTTCTCCATGGCCGCATTGATAGAGTTGATCAATTAGCAGACAGATCTTTGGAAATTATTGATTATAAAACCGGAAAGTCAAAAGAAAAGGTTGTTGGTGAAGAGAAAGATCAACTACTTATTTATCAGATAGCTGCGGAAACTTTACCCGAATACCGAAACATTGGTACAACCAGCAAACTTACTTTTTTCTATGTTAATGATAATATAAAAACATCATTTATCGGTGATAGTGAAGACTTGCAAGCTCTCAAGGAAAAACTTTTGAAAACAATTACCGCGATTCATTCAGGAGATTTTTCTGCAACTCCAAGCCAATTTGCCTGCGGTTTTTGCGATTTTCGCGATATTTGCGAATACCGAGCTGTATAAATTTTGTTTCAAAAACTGGAACAATAAGACAAAAGATGATAAGGTATAATAAATAAGAAACAGGTTAATTTGGAATTCATATGTCTTTTACACCACTTGGCTCGGCACTTTCCGGAAAGATGAGTTCTCAAAC
Source organism: uncultured Gammaproteobacteria bacterium (assembly GCA_964628715.1). Taxonomy (GTDB): domain Bacteria; phylum Patescibacteriota; class Patescibacteriia; order Magasanikbacterales; family UBA922; genus JAHFIC01. Next base: position 3,149 of record CAZVNO010000062.1, read on the forward strand.
TCCTTTAAAAAAACAAGTAGAATCTTCTTTGGTTATTGAATTTGCTCAAAACGCTCTCAATGAATTGTTTGGTGAAGATCAAGCAAAGCACGCAAAGCCACTTTTTTTGAAAAATAGGACTTTGACCATTACCTGCTCGACATCAAGTATTGCTCAAGAAATTCGTCTAAACCAGCAAGCCCTAGTGGATAAAATTAATGATAAATTAGGCAAAAAAGAGGTGGATAGAATAAGGTATTTGGCATAGAAAAAAGCCTCTTGCGCAATTGGTCAGCCCAAGGTAAAATAGAAACTCTTTTGAGTTTTCTTAGCTATGTCTCTGCGGCAATATCTTGTTCTCATGCTAGTCTCAACAATTCTATGTTGGATAGCATGGGGATTAGTCCTTATTAATGTCGATCCATTTAATACGCCAACCAGCGGACTTTTGTTTTTTTACGTTAGTTTATTTTTGGGATTAGTTGGCACAGGATCACTTATTGCTTTCGCCTGCTATCACTTTTTTGTAAAAACTGACATACCTTTGTATAGATTTGTCCAAAAAAGTTTTCGAGACGGTGTTATTATCGCAATGTCGACTGTATTTCTTTTAATCCTTCAGGCATCCGGTTTACTTCGTTGGTGGAGTCTGATACTTTTTGTAATTTTTATTTGTATTATCATTGGTTTTAATTTTTCTACGCATAACAAGACTACCAAATAAATACTATGAGACAATCAACTCTATTTACCCATACAATCAAAGAAGTGCCAAAAGATGAAATTAGTCTGAACGCTGAGCTGCTTGTTCGTGGTGGTTTTGTCGACAAATTGATGGCTGGAGTTTACAGCTATCTACCACTAGGTTTGAGGGTAATGAAAAAAATTCAAAATATTATTAGAGAAGAAATGGACGCAATTGATGGACAGGAAGTACTCATGCCATCTTTAACACCAAAGGATATCTGGCAAACTACCGGACGCTGGGACACAATTGATGTGATGTTTAAAATTCAAAGCCAGCATGACAAACAATACGCGCTTGGTTCAACCCACGAAGAAGTTGTCACACCATTGGTCCAAAAATTTGTTCATTCCTACAAAGATTTGCCAAAATCGGTTTACCAAATCCAAACAAAATTTCGCGATGAACTCCGATCAAAATCAGGGCTTCTGCGAGGTCGTGAATTTACCATGAAAGACATGTACAGTTTTCATCGAACATCGGCTGATTTTGCAGAATATTACAAACGCTGTATGCAGGCATACACCAACGTGTTTACTCGCTGCGGACTAGATGCAAAAATTGCCGAGGCAAGTGGCGGTATGTTTAGCAAAGAACCATCACATGAATACCAAGTTTTTACAGAAAACGGCGAAGATACTATTTACGGCTGCGCAGACTGTAACATTTACAAAAATAAAGAAGTTGTTGATGAGAGTAACCCAATTTGTCCAAAGTGCGGCAAAACAATGACAACCAGTAAAGCTATCGAAGTTGGAAATATATTTACCCTAAACACAGGCTATACCGCGCCGTTCAATTTTACTTATAACGACGAAACGGGAACGCAGCAGCCTATATATATGGGATGTTACGGCATCGGTGTGAGTAGAGTCATGGGGACTGTCGTAGAGGTGCACCATGATGAAAAAGGAATAAAATGGCCGGAAAGTCTGGCGCCATTTCAAGTTCATTTGATTTCGCTATGCCGCGAAGATAGTAGTAAAGCAAAGGCAAATTCTCTTTATGAAGATTTACAAAAACAGGGGATTGATGTTCTCTATGATGACCGAGACGCTCGTGCTGGAGAAAAATTTGCCGATAGTGATTTGATTGGAATTCCTGTGCGAATTATTGTTAGTGAAAAAACACTTGCCGAGAATAGTGTAGAGGTAAAAAGACGGGCAGAGGTAGAAAGTCAATTAATCCCGACAACAAAAATTTATGAAGTATTGTAATGTTTCTTTGTCTCATTGATTCATTGTCATTGAAACTACTGTAATTATTGCTGACAACGGAACGGTGGATCAGTGAAATAGTAAACGACACTATGTTCAAAAACATGTTTTCAAAATTCAGTCAGGATATTGGAATTGACCTTGGTACGGCCAATACTTTGGTTTTTGTAAAAGATAAAGGAATTGTGATCAATGAACCAACCGTAGTGGCGATCAACACTCGCACTGACCAAATTCTGGCAATCGGAAATGAAGCCAAGGCAATGCTTGGTAAAACACCTTCTCATATTTTAGTCACAAGACCTCTAACACATGGCATTATTTCTGATTACGAAGTTACAGAAAAACTCCTCAAATTCTTGATTGAAAAAGTTTTGGATCGTTCAATGACAGTAATTTCAAGACCAAACATTATAATCGGAGTTCCATTGGAAGTTACTGAAGTGGAGACCAAAGCTGTTGAAGATGTGACAATAGCGGCTGGTGCCAGAGATGTTAAAGTTGTTCAAGAGCCAATGGCCGCGGCGATCGGTTCAAGAATGCCAATTAGAGATCCAATTGGCAATATGGTGGTTGATATTGGCGGTGGTACAACAAATGTCGCGGTTATATCTCTTTCTGGTGTTGTCACTTGG
>CAZVNO010000063.1:0-5622 GCA_964628715.1 uncultured Gammaproteobacteria bacterium
ACATTGGTATTTGACGAATAAATTACCGGTACTTTATTTTTTAATTTTGTCGCTAATTCTCTGCCAGTCTTTTCCAGACTAATTGGGTTTAGAGTTTTCGCGAGTGATTTACTTTGACGGAGGAGCGCCTCTTCTCCCAAAACTTTGCACAGCGCGCGGATACTAAAGCCTAAGGCTGAGCGTGGTTGGATACCGGTATTTGGAAGTTGTATATAAGGGATTTTTTGCTTTTTCGCGATTTCAATTAATTTGCCGCCGACCGCGATTACTGCAACCGAGATTTTTTTCTTCATTGCCTGATTTATGGCATCAATTGTTTCTTCGGTATTGCCAGAGTATGAGCTCACAATGAGGCAAGTGGTTGATCGTTCGGATGGAGAAATAAACGGAAGACCATAATCATTCCAGAGGGTCAACGGTAATTCTGGTTTTATAGATTGCAAAATCAAAGCGGGTAATCGTGAGCCACCCATGCCGGCCACAATGTAGTGTTTGTATTTTTTTATTTTCTTGCCAACAAGTATCGGTTCGTATGCAAATTGTTTGGCAAAGTTTTTAATAGCATCTTGCATCATAGAGAAAGATTAATTTCAGTATTTCGGTTATGTATTTACTTGGTGATATTTTCGATCTTCTTCGGCCAATCTTATAAGAGCATTTCGGATATTATTTGGATGGTGGATATTGTGAAGAATAATATTGGAATTATTCGAAGCGGTGGTAATAAACACAGTGCCATAATCAAAAAGTGTGGCAAAAATTCCTTTTACTTCACTAGTGACATCTTGGATTCGAAATAAATCCAACTCTCCGGTCGAGTTGGCAAATAAACCGAGTTGCTCAATATCAACAATGCGATCATTCGTTATCACGGAAACGTCTAGATAAAAAGTGGTGAACATTGTGTAGAAAAAGAGTAGTATTGTAAGAAGGTAAATACTGATAAACAGAACAATAAGAGGGAAGGACACGGGCCCGCTAAGCAAGTTTGGGAATGTAGTTTGAAGCGGCGAGTACAAAGCAAAAGGCGCAAAAAATAAAATAAGGAAAACAATAATTTTTGGGACAAAAGTGATTGGATGACGCCGGAGCACGTACTCCACATGTTCGTATGGTTTTTGATGGATCAGTCCTGGCACTGTCATAAAGTTGGTATATTATTGTTGGTAAAAATACCAAAATCAAAAGAGATAATTGGAGTTTGCCAATCTACTGCGCCAAGTAGTGCCCATGATTCAAAAATTATAAAAGCCGCAAGCCCTAGTACAATTACTGTGGGTATAAAACTAGCAAAGGTAAGCGAGGCGTTTACCGCCAGGTGGTATAGGTTTACAAATAAAAAAATAACTAATAAAGAAAGAAGTATCCCATATGCGATTATGGCGTATAAAAGGGGGATTGTTATCATAAGGCAATCGTAGTTATTTTTTAAGCAAATGTTTTTTTGCCAAATCAGTTACTGTCCGGCCGCGTGGAGTGCGTTCAATCATGCCAATTTGGAGTAAATACGGTTCATAAATAGTTTCAATTGTATCCATTTCTTCAGCCGTAGCCGCGGCCAGTGTATTGAGTCCAACTGGTCCGCCTTGAAATTTTTCTATAATCGCATTTAGAATTTTGCGATCAACCTCATCCAAGCCGTACAAATCAATATGAAGAAGATCCAGCGCTGCTTGTGCGATCTTTTCGTTTATCATACCATCGTGCCGAACTTCCGCATAATCACGGACACGTTTTAGGAGTCTATTTGCCACTCGCGGGGTTCGGCGTGAGCGAGTTGCAATTAGTGCCCTGGCTGATGGGTCGCTTGATAAACCTAATAAGGAAGCATTGCGCTCTAAAATTTTTTGAATTTCTGGTTCTTGATAAAAAGTAAGGTGGAATACATGTCCAAATCTGTCTCGAAGCGGTCCAGAGAGTAGATTCATTTTTGTGGTAGCGCCAATCAAGGTGAATTTTTCCAGAGGCATGCGGAGAGTCCGTGCGGCCGGCCCTTTGCCGACGATAATATCAAGCGCATAATCTTCCATCGCACTGTACAAGACCTCCTCTATGGTTTTGTTCATGCGGTGGATTTCATCAATAAAAAGAACATCACCAGCAGATAAATTTGATAAAATTGCTGCCAAATCGCCAACCCTCTCTAGGGCTGGACCAGCAGTGATCTTTATATTTACACCCATCTCACGAGCAATAATATGAGCCAAAGTTGTTTTGCCTAATCCTGGGTTGCCATAAAGTAGAATGTGCTCCATTGGTTCGTTTCTCTTTTTGGCGGCTGTCATTGAAATAGACAAAGGTTCTTTGATATCTTCTTGGCCGACAAAATCAGCCAGTGATCCTGGCCGCAGAGTCATATCAATCGGGTCATCCTCTGGTTTTTGCTCTGGCGCCGTTATCGGGGCCATTTCTGCCAATGGGTTGCCAAACAATTCATCATCCATATGTCAGCTATTGTACGTCTCGACCACCAAAAACTCAAGAACTGGGGATAACTTTTCTGTCTTATTTTGCGACGCGCTAATAGTGCCTAAACAAGCGTAAAAAATGTGTTTTATTCGTAATGTTTGCAGACGCTTTTTGCTGTGGTATAATACGGTTTCTGTAGAGCACTACACAACATATAGTGGTTGGAAATAATTTTAACCACAATATGTAGGTTTTGGTAAATGCACATTTCTATTTTCTACTTTCTATTTTTTTAAATATGGGTCCACTTGATTCTACCCTCCTTAGCGGAAAGACGTCTCAGTCGGCCTCTCCTGATCAGGAGCTTTTTACTTATAACGAACAAGGTCTCCGTTTTGAGCGTAGGTTTAGTGTTGCCGGTAAAAGTCCATTTGACATGGTTGAGTATGAAAAAAGAACCTCAGTGATTCGTGAACCGGATGGGACGGTTGTTTTTGAGATGAAGGATTTGGAAATTCCGGCTGCCTGGTCGCAAGTGGCGACTGATATTATCGCGCAAAAATATTTTCGCAAAACTGGTGTCCCTCAATACAACGCTGATGGCACCCCAAAGCTAAACTCAGACGGATCTCCCATGCTTGGATCCGAGACGAGTGCGAAGCAAACCATGCATCGCTTAGCTGGGACATGGCGGTATTGGGGGGAGAAATACGGGTATTTTGCCTCACCAGAGGATGCGCAAATTTTTTACGATGAGCTTGTTGTCATGCTCCTTCGCCAGATGGCAGCGCCAAACAGTCCACAATGGTTTAATACTGGACTGCACTGGGCTTATGGTATCAATGGCGGATCACAGGGGCATTATTATGTAGATCCAGACACAAATGCTTTGACTCGCGCCACTGATTCTTATAGCCACCCCCAACCTCATGCTTGTTTTATCCAGTCAGTGAAGGATGATCTCGTAAATGAAGGCGGTATTATGGACCTCTGGGTTCGCGAGGCTCGTCTTTTCAAATATGGTTCAGGAACTGGCACAAATTTTTCTCATTTGCGTGGTAATGGCGAACCTTTGTCTGGTGGCGGCAAATCAAGTGGTCTCATGAGTTGGCTCAAAATTGGGGATCGTGCTGCTGGGGCAATTAAATCAGGTGGAACAACCCGTCGCGCTGCCAAAATGGTAATTCTTGACTTGGATCATCCTGATATTGAAGTTTTCATAAATTGGAAGGTGGAAGAAGAAAAAAAAGTGGCGGCTCTGATTGCCGCAGGGTATCCGTCTGATTACGAAGGTGAAGCGTATCAGACTGTCTCTGGTCAAAATTCAAACAATTCTGTTCGGATCGCACACAAATTCATGGATGCGATTGCTCGCGATGGCTCCTGGAATCTAACCTGGAGGACAGATGGCACTGTCTGCAAAACTCTAAAAGCTCGCGATTTGTGGAATCAAGTGGCCTATGCTGCCTGGCGCTGTGCTGATCCTGGCGTTCAATATGATGGGACTATCAACGATTGGCACACTTGTACTCAATCAGGACGCATAAATGGTTCAAATCCTTGCAGTGAGTACATGTTTTTGGATAATACTGCCTGTAATTTGGCCTCACTTAACCTGGCACATTTTTTTGATGTAGATTCACAAACATTTTTGGTTGATGATTTCCGACATGCTACTAGAATTTGGACGGTTGTTCTTGAGGTCAGTGTTCTTATGGCACAATTTCCAAGTAAGGAAATTGCCCAGATGAGCTATGAGTTCCGCACTTTGGGTTTGGGATATGCGAATATCGGATCACTTCTTATGACTTCGGGTATTCCGTATGAATCAGAAGAAGCCTATGCCTTTACCGGTAGCGTCACCGCGCTCATGACTGCCGAGAGTTACAAAGCAAGTGCTGAGATGGCAAAATTGCTTGGTCCTTTTTCAAGATATGAATTGAACAAAAAAGACATGCTTCGGGTGATGCGCAATCATCGCCGCGCAGCTTTTAACGCTCCAAAGGAAGAATATGAAAAGTTAACAGTTATCCCAGTCGGAATAAATCCTCGTTATGCGCCGGCTTATTTGTTGGCTGCGGCTCGGGAAAGCTGGAATGATGCTGTTGCTATGGGCGAACGATACGGATACAGAAACGCTCAGACAACTCTTTTGGCGCCAACTGGTACGATTGGTCTTCTTATGGACTGCTCTACAACCGGTGTTGAACCTGATTTTGCTTTGGTGAAGTTCAAAAAACTTGCCGGTGGGGGTTATTTCAAAATTGTAAATGAAGCTGTGCCAGTTGCACTTCGTCAGCTTGGGTATACTGAAGAACAAACAAAAGATATTATTACATACATGAAAGGTGCGGCTGATATCACAAATGCTCCATTTATAAATGCTACGACATTGGGTGAAAAAGGGTTTACTTCAGAAGATATCCAAAAAGTAAACCAAGCCCTGAAGTCAGCCTTTGAGATTAAGTTTGCTTGCAATGTTTGGACCTTGGGTGAGGATTGTATGAAACACGCCGGTTTTACATCAGCAGAGTACAATGACCCAAATTTCAACATGCTGAAAGCTATGGGATTCACTGATGAAGAAATTGACGCAGCCAATGATTATGTCTGCGGCACGATGACAATTGAAGGTGCGCCGCATTTGAAAAAAGAACACTATCCAATTTTTGATTGCGCCAATAAATGTGGTAAAAAAGGTGAGAGGTTTATTAATTATATGGGCCATGTCCACATGATGGCAGCGGCTCAGCCTTTCCTCTCTGGCGCTATTTCAAAAACTATCAACATGACAAATGAAGTCACTGTAGAGGATGTTAAACATGCGTATGAAGAATCATGGCGTTTGGGTTTGAAGGCAGTGGCAATTTATCGTGATGGTAGTAAGCTTTCTCAACCACTATCAACAAGTTCTGGTAAAAAGTCCGCCAAAAGCGGATCTGCCTTGGGCGGAAAAGAGGATGTAGCGGTAAAAGAAACACCAACAGTTGTTAGTGCAATTGCTCCAAAATTAGAAGTGTCATCGCCGGCAATTGAAGAGGCTTCGTCAGCTATGGAACATCTCATGAGTACAGCTGAGGCTTTGTTCCCACATCACACGCTTGATTCGCATGCTTATGATTCATATAGTAAAGATGGAACTGTAACAGAACACCGCATTTACTTGCATGGCGAAAAGAGAAAATTACCAGCCAAGCGTAGTGGTATTACTGT
>CAZVNO010000064.1:0-5390 GCA_964628715.1 uncultured Gammaproteobacteria bacterium
CACAAATTCATCACCTTGTTTTTTTATTGCAATAGAAGTTGCAACTCCCTGCATATCTTCAGAATTTTGACTAACGGTCGTTGTCGACAAGTTATTTTTTCCCACATTAAAGGCTGTTTGTGCGGTGTTGATCTCATTTGTATTTAGTTGAATCGTGGCGCCATGTTCATCAACAGCGTTGGCAGAAACAAACTTGGCGGACAATGTATAGTCGCCTGATGTTGGTTGCCAGTATACTTTTAACCCTTCAGCTTTATCTTGTTTAAGGTTAACAATGGAAACCCGCCCGATCTCTTCGTCGTTGGCGTAAAAAGCTACAACCCCACTCAATGATGGATAATCATTATTTATAACCACGGTATAGAGACGAATAATTTCACCTGGCGCAAATTTTTCCGGGGAATACCAAAGCGGAGTTGACGGCAAAAAACCAACAGTGGCCGCACGCGAAACAATTGGAAAAAATAAAAAAACAAAAACAACCGCTAGCAAAAAAACGAAATTACTTATATTTTTGTTAAACATATAGCTGTATAATACAGCAAAAACTACTTCCGCTCAATAATCGTTTTGTCGCCCAAAATAAGTTTTTCAGAAACAAATGATGATGATACCGGAAGACGGATATCAACTTCCTTGCCAACCAAACTATCGTGAAGAGAAATTGATCCAATGATGCTGCTATTTTCTCGAATAATACTTTCTTTTATAACCGCCCCATCAATAGAGCTCCCGGATCCCAAGCTAACATGCGGGCCAATGACGCAATTTTTCAAAACACAATTTTCCCCAATAATTGATGGGCCGATAATTTTTACAGATGGGTCGATTTTTGTCCCTGTTCCAATCTTCACTTTTCCGATCTGATTAAATTCTGTATCGTTCATATGATCCATGAGAAGCGCGTTTGCCACCAAAAGATCATTTGGCTTGCCAGTATCTTTCCACCAACCGGTAATCTCTTTGTAGCCAACTCGAAATGAATTTTTCAAAAAATAAGAGTGTATGCTTGAAATTTCATACTCGCCGCGCGGGCTTTTTTCGATATGTTCAAATGCTTCAAAAAAAACTTTTGGCCCATAAATATATAAGCCGGTAACGGCAAAATTATTTGGCGGATTTTGCGGTTTTTCGACCACATCAACCAATTCATTTTTTTCATTGAAATAAGGAACGCCAAACCGCTGCGGATCAGTGACCTGGCATAGCGCCAGCATACAGTCATAAGTGCCACGCGAAAACTCTTCAACCATCTCTGTCACTTGTCCTAGCAAAATATTGTCCGAAAGATAAAACATGAATGGATCATCGCCGATAAACTTGTGCGCTTCATTTACCGCATGCGCTATCCCCTGCGGCCCACCAGTCTGCTCAAAAAAAGTAATTTTTACCCCCCAATGCCCGCCATCGCCGATTGTTTCCTGGAGCTGCGTTTCACCAGGATTAACATTAATAAAAATATCAGTAAACCCAGCGGCCACAACTTTTTCAATCGCATGAAAAATCATCGGCTTGTTCGCGAGCGGAAGCAAATGCTTATTGATTGTCGCTGTTATTGGCTGCAAACGAGTAGCTCGTCCACCGCCTGTTAGAATTACTTTGCGAATTTGCATATATTTATTAGTTCGATAATTTATTGGCTCTGAACCATCCCGCCCTGGTCGGGACCCCGCTGGAGAGCGGTGGTTGGCCATGAACTACACTACCACCAAATAAGCCCCCTAACCACTACCGAATAATACAATTTCATAAGCGGATTGCCCACATATTTCAAAAGCGGGCTCTGCATTACCTGTTCTTGAAACTCAATTGTCGAACTGGAGTTAGCCAATAAATTGCGATCGGAAATTTTTCTAATAGATTGGACAAAACGCCTTTTTCGAAGCCACAAACCCCAATGCATTGGATTCAACCAATAAATATAAACTTTTAAACGCACGCCAAATGTGTGCGAACGAAGGGCAAACAGCCAGAGACCGGCTTCTAGAACTATAAGCATTGGCAAGAGCAAAAGAAGTGTCGGCAAACGGAAAAACATAATCAAGACTCCGATGCGATTGCGTTCCATCCAAAAAAATTTTTCAATACTTCTGCCAAACTGATATTTGTGAAAAAAAATCGAATCGCGAACTACAACGGCTCGAAATCCGGCAATTTTTAGACGCATGGTGTATTCAAGATCTTCGTGATACATAAAAAAATCTTTATCCCACAATCCATAACGACGAAGCAAGTCCGAGCGAAGAAGAACAGCAGCTCCGCTCGTGTAGCCAACATCGCTAACCGGCGGCAATTTCAAATCAAGAAATTTTGTACGGTATTCATTGCAAAATCCAAAACCCAAATACTGATACGCATTACCAGCAGAGTTTATGTACTCTGTATCAGGGTGAAGAAGTATGAGTGACTGGGCAATACCGATTGTTTTGTCATTTTCCATTGCTCCGACTAGCGCCTCCAGAGAATTAGTCGCCATGAATCCATCGTCATTGTGCAAAAAAATATAATCAAAACCATGATCAAGCGCCCACTGAATACCCACGTTGTTGCCGCCAGCAAAACCAAGATTTTCTTTTTGCGGAAGAATAATAACATTAGGCAATACCCCTTTTTCTACAGAATTAATCCTCTCTTCAATAGCGCGAAAAGAACTTCCAAACTTTGGGTGTAGATTATCGACAATAACAATTGCTAAATTATCTTTTGAATAGGAAAGTTTTTTCCAAGCCGAAATAGCGTCATCAATATGAGGATCAGAATGAAATGATAGATAGATGATTGCAATCTTTGGAGACATAATGAAAAACAATTATTGCATTTGCGTTCTGAATAGTCGGTTATAAGGAAAGATGTCGAAATTTACCTCGCCACTTCCACAAAAAACGGAGCCAACTACGAACATGCATTCTGGCAAGCGGATTTTTGATAAGGGCTTTTAACCCCGGAACTTTTGCGGAATCGCGCGCATAACGATGAATTATTTCAATATCATGCACATAATACACCGGCCAACCATGAGCCCACATTGACCGGCACCAATCCGCATCTTCCAAATACATAAAATATCTTGGGTCAAACCAGCCGATTAGAGAACTAACCTCTGCCCTTACAAGCATTGCCGCCCCCAGGACCCAATCCACTGGCTGAGTTTTGTTCCGATCAAAATCTTTCATGAGCATTCGATCAGTCAAGCGTTTAACAAACTTATAATCCTCGTGCCACTGGAGCTGCTTCAACGGTTTTATAAGCATTGAAACCAAATCAAATCGGTAACAAGAATCTTGCACAGTGCCATCGGAATTGAGCAATTTTGGTCCGATACAACCAATTTTCGGGTGCTCATCCATGAAAGAAATCAAACGATCGATGGTTCGCTTGTCATCTGGAATAATCGTATCACGATTCAGGGCAAAATAATATCTGGCCGGAGTTGCTTCAAAACCAACCGTATTACCAGCGCCAAAACCAATATTTTCCAAAGCATCAATATACTTTACTGTCGGAAACTGCTTTAACTCCTGAGCAATTCCATCCCGATTGCCGGAATTGTCGACCACTGTCACCTGAATATCATATTTTGAGCCTTCAATATCCCGAAAAACCGAAGCAACCGCATCGATAATGTCCGATGCTGTCTGATAATTAACGTAGACTATATTGAGATCTTTCATAAAAACGCGCAACACAGCTTAACAATCAGCTATAAACAATCAACAATAAAATTGTTAATTATTCATTGTTTCCACCATTTTCGCAATTCTTTCCAACTAACTTTTCTCTTCTCTCGAATCCAAGCCTGTTTTTTTAACAGTTCCTTTCTTTTTTTCCACACCTCCATGAGTCCTTTCAAGACTACCTGATCAAATAACAACAAGTACACGAACTTCTTTAATTCATACCACAAAATCAAAGGAAAATCAATCATCAGGTTTTGCCAATACTCATTTTTATACAGTGTCAGTAAATGATTTTTGTAGCTGTTATACTTCACCATTTTTGACTGTTTTTCTTTATTTTTGGCCGCGGCTTCATCGCTTTTGTCATTCAAACCCTTTGCACTACGCCTATGATAGCCTACCTTATTTAAAAGTACACATGATCTATAGCCAGCCGAGAGAAGTCGAAAAGAGAGATCCACATCTTCTTTGTATGATCCGTAAGTTTCATCAAAAAAATATCCATCAGCAAAAGCGACGCTTCGAAGTGCCTCGGTTCGATACATGGCACAGGCGCCTGACAGACCAAAGACTTCCATAGCATTTTTGTCATATCTAATGGCCGATCCAGATTTCTCCACTTCGCTTCGCTCCGGTCGAAATGACAAATTAACACTTTGCCATGATTGTCCCGCCCCAATTTCGACAACTCGCCGATTTCTAAATACTTGTAAACCAAGAGAGTCAACTGTTGTTGATTGCTCGCTTCGCATAAGGCGCGGTGCCAGTGCTGCAATTTCAGGATGTTGATCAAGAAACTGAACAAGTCCTCGGATACAATCAGGCTCAAAAATAATATCCGGATTTATAATAATCAAATACTCAGAATTATGTAGAGCAAACAAACGATTGTGTCCGCCAGAAAAACCGGTATTTTGTTTCTCTTTGATAATTTTGTATGGAACTCCAATTGCCGGTACTTCTTTATGCAAAACTTCAACCGTATTATCAACAGATGCGTTATCCAAAATGAACAATTCACAATCAAGCTCATGCAAATTACTTTTTCGCAAGGATGCAAACAAATCAGCTATATATTCCGAGCTATTCCAAGTAACTATTTGAAGAGCTAGTTTCATAGTCCCCTTTTCCAGAAATATTGGCAAGCCCCTTTCAAAAATTGCTTCTGTTTCCAAAGAAAATTCTTTTTCTTAATGGTCTGCCCAACCAAATCACGACAAAAAACAATTGGAGTATAAACTACTTTATAATTTAAACGCTTGGCTTCGCGGCAAGTATCAACATCTTCAAACCAGAAAAAATACCGCGGATCAAAAGCAAAACCGAGTTTTTTTGTAAGGTCGCGCCGCATAAGCATGCATGAGCCACGAATAGAGTCGACCTCTTGTTCAATTTCAAAATTACGATCTCTATATAAATATTTATTTAATAAATAAAAAAAAATATGTGGCAACTTCAAAAGCGTGATCACAATGTCGAAAACGCTTGGAAACTTCCGCGGTGTTGCTGTTAAATTCAAATTACCTTTAACATCGACTAATTTACAACCAGCGATACCCGCATCCGGGCGTGCTTTCATCCACTCAAACCATCTTTTCAAATCCCCCTCCTTCGCCAAGGCTTCGGAGGGCAGGCCTGATTGCAGAAATACATTATCCGGATTCAAAAATAAAATAAAATCTCCGCTGGAAACCTCTACCCCTTGGTTGTTCG
>CAZVNO010000065.1:0-1327 GCA_964628715.1 uncultured Gammaproteobacteria bacterium
ACTAATTTTTTTACTAGGCGAAAATGTCCCAGCCAAAATTTTTTCTTCAAAAACAATTTCAACCACAAAAAATCTAGGATCAATCGGGTGGCGTTTCATTGGATCAGTAAAAATATCAACAATATTTTTTATTTCAATCTCAAAACCAATTTCTTCACGCATAATTCGGATAGCCGATAATTCAGCCGAATCATCCTGGACAGCAATGCGGCCGCTTGGCAAAACCCACATCCCGGCAAATGGTTCAATCGCCCGCTTTACCAAAAGCACTTCGTCTTTTTCATTGACGACAATAGACTTTATAACAGGTAGTGGGAAATCAGACTGAACTGAATATTTAGACATAACTATTTACGGAATAATTCCGCCAAATCTTCTACAGACTTGTTGCCAGAATTTTTGATAATCGCATGAACACTTGTGCCACCGTCTCCTTCCCAACGCGGAAATATGTGAATATGCAAATGCGGCACCACCTGTCCGGCTACCTTACCGTCATTCCAGCCAACATTAAACGCATCAGGAGACAAAACTTCCTTAATTCGAGTCATAGTTTTCTGAACTGACACAGCTAGCTTTGATACCGTTTCTGCCGGCAATTCGTTATAATATACATAATGCTGTTTTGGGATAACAACCGTATGCCCTTTGGCATGAGGAAAAATATCCAAAAAAGCCAAGACATCATCATCCTCGTAAACAGTATAATTTGGGATTTGTTTTGCGACAATCTTGCAAAAAATGCAATCTGATGAATTCATATTTTTTGGCTAAATTACTTATGTAGCATACCAGAAACCCGTACTTTTTCAAGGACTTGGCGCCCGCCTCAATGCATGCACATTAAAATAATACTAAGCATGGAAAAAGTAAAATAAAAAATAAAATCCTCCGCAAACACGGGGGATTTTATTTTTCTTGAAATGACATGTATATCTCCTTTGGATTGTGACGAGAAGATTCTCGGAACCCGAGGACCGGGATCTTTTCAGCGATGAGGTCGCTGAACTTTCTTGTTGGCACCCTAGTGCATATCACGGTCGAGCGAGCAGATGAAAACTCGCTCGTCAGAATTATATATTCTTGGTCCGCGATTGCAGGCATCCGTCGGCTCGAAGTAGGACTCCAGTGTGGAGTCGTTCCAACCATCCCCATACCTTTTTCGAAGAAAAACGTAGGGTGTGTCTTCTGCCCTAGTGAGCTGGATACAATCGTCTACAACCACCCGATACTCTTTTATTCTATCCAGACGATCATTCCAGTGGTGAATTGTAAATCGTTGACCCTTCAGGCACCCTTTCGGATCTGGGTATGGCCCGACGCTATC
>CAZVNO010000065.1:1346-5099 GCA_964628715.1 uncultured Gammaproteobacteria bacterium
GACGTGCTTGCAGCGACTTTTCCAGACTCAGCAAGCTTTGCTCGGAGTTCCTCATTTTCCTTCCGGAGTCTCGCGATCTCCTGGCCCAAGCGCGCTTCGGCCTCCGCCTGTGCGGCATTATTGTGCTCGGGTGCGATTGGCTCAGTCGTGGGCATGGGTGTTCGGGCTTTGGCCGCGATGTAGCCTACACTAATACCACCAAGCACAACGCCAATCACGAGGACAACCGAACGGAAAACTGAATTCGAATTCATGATCTCTCTCCCAATCGCACAGAGGCGATTTGATTTGATTGTTTTTACTGCGGACCACACTCTATACAAAATTTATACAGAATATGATTCGCAGTATGATAAAAAGAGCATCGTATGAATATAGTGTAAAATAATGGATTTGTCAAGTATAATTCCATCAGATCGGTATATAAAATAACACCCCATCCCCCTCTTGACAAAACCATCATTTTGTGCTATAGTTATCTGTTTTAGAGAGTCGTGCTATATTTCAAAAATATATGAATATTAAGCCATTTTTACGACAATATATCGCTGTTATCGGCCTTATCCTTACCTTTGGAGCCCTTTTTGGCACACCGGTAGAGGCAGCTACCAAATATCCGGCCGGTACCCTTATTCAGGCACTGGACAGCGGTACTATCTACTATATCGCCACAGATGGGCGTCGTTATGGTATCTCAAACATGGGTGTTTACCATTCTTGGTACCCTAATTTTTCTAATGTTAAAAGCGTCTCAACCGAACGGGATTTATCTTATATTGCCAAAAGCAAAAATCCAGTGAACGTTCGTCCTGGTAAAACACTAGTCAAATTTGGGGCTGACCCAAAAATTTATGCAGTTGATACCGCCGCTACTTTGCGTCTTTTAACCACAGAAGAAATTGCTATAACCTTATATGGAAACAACTGGCAATCATTTATTGTCCCCTTGCCGGCCAAAGACAGAACACTTTATACACTTGGTCAGGATATCCGCGACCCGAATACTTTTTCACGTTCACAGACTATTGCCGAAACAAACACTATCGAAGATGAACTTCGTGCTCGCAAATACATTGTAGTAAAAAATATTGTTAAAACCAGAGTTGCCGATGCAAGCTATGGACAGCCAATGCTTAAGAATTTACGCACAGACTTGCGTCATGGACTTCGCCCATCATTTCATCCTGGTATCACCAATTACCAAATTACCGGCTACTCAAATGAAGATCGAGTTACGTTTACCCCATACGGATATACGGATGATGTCCAAATTAATGTCAATGAAACAACTGTTCAATCAGGAACACCAATTACCATTGAATTAAACTCTGGTTTGAACGACATTATTATTACCATCCGTACACCTCAAGGTGCTGTACAACGTTACATGATCTTGGTAGACAGGACACCTGTCAATGCCAACCCTTACTTGAAATCATTAGGACATTCTCTTCGCGGCCGACTTTCCCCAGTGTTTAGTCCAAATGAAATAAAATACGACCTTCGAGCTGAATACTTGGAAAGTAGTATCACCCTTTCTCCAGTACCTCAAGAAAATCGTTCGACTGTTTATGTGAATGATATTCCAACTCGTAACAACCGCTCACATTTAATCTCTCTTGTGCCTGGAGAAAACGTAATCATTGTCCGTTCTCGTGCCGAGGATGGTACTGAAAAAATCTATACATTGAAAGTCTATCGCAGCCCATGGCCTAGAACAGAGGACTTGGAATTGCTAAGTCTCCGAGAAACTTTGGCCGACAGCCTATCGCCTGGCTTCAATGCCAACATGACCCTCTACGATATCACAGCAAATCGTGACGAAGCCACTGTTACGATTACCGCTCGCCCACGCAACCCAAAAGCGACGGTTTACATAAATGGCGAAGAAGGTCAAACTCGTATTGTCCCTTTGTATTGGGGAGATACCGAAATCCGCGTAACTGTTGCTATCGGCGTTGGCGCAACCAGTGATTATATAATCCGCATTGACAGACAAGACAGATAACAAAAAATGCTCCGGCCTAACCGGAGCATTTTTAATTGAAAAATTTTTAACCGCGATCCTTCATGGCTTCTGCCACTCGATCCACCGCCACGACAAAGGCGGCTTTGCGCGGAGAGACAGAATATTTTTCTTTGGTCGACCAGATAGCCGCAAAAGCTGATACCATAATGTGTTCCAATTTTTGCAGAACTTCTGATTCAGTCCAGTAATAATTGGCGGCATTTTGCACTTGTTCAAAATAAGATACCGTTACGCCGCCGGCATTGCACAAAATATCCGGCATTACCAAAACACCATTCTTGTCCAAAATTTGATCTGCGTCTGGCGTGGTTGGCCCGTTGGCCAATTCGATAATGACTTTTGCTTTTACATTCGCTGCGTTGGCTCCGGTAATTTGGTTTTCCAAAGCCGCTGGGACAAGAACATCAACTTCAAGCTCAAGGAGTGCTTCATTTGAGAGTGCCTCGCCAATCCCAGCCAGACTCCCCTTTTCTTCTTTTATTTTTTCCGCTTCTGTCGGGTCAATGCCAGCACGATTTAATACTCCACCTTTTGAATCACTCAACGCGATAATTTTGTACCCGAGCTTGTGCAATATTTTTGCCATATAACTCCCAGCATTGCCAAAACCTTGAATGGCCACTGTAGTCTCAGATGGCTTGTGACCAAGCTTTTTCATGGTTTCTAGAAGCACATAGACACCGCCTTGGGCAGTCGCAAAACTACGCCCGGCCGAACCGCCGAGAGACAGTGGCTTGCCTGTAATCATACCTGGCGCATGATGCCCGGTAAGTTTTTCGTACTCATCGAGCATCCAGGCCATAATCTGGCTATTGGTATACACGTCCGGTGCTGGAATATCCTGGTCAGGGCCAAGATATTTATAGATTTGTTGAATATAGCCACGCGACAATCGTTCGAGCTCACCCAGAGACAGCTCTTTTGGATTTACAATAATACCGCCCTTGCCACCACCGAGCGGAAGTCCGACCGCCGAGCACTTCATTGTCATCCAAAACGACAACGCCTTCACTTCATCTTCAGATACATTCCAATGATAGCGAATACCGCCTTTAAACGGCCCACGAGCGTTATTGTATTGACTTCTGTAAGCTGTAAATACCTTTGTGGTGCCATTATCCATCCTTACTGGTACTGAGACCGTCAAGAGGCGTTTTGGAGCCGAGAGTTCGGCAAAAATACCAGGATCAAGTTTGAGAACATCAGCCGCAGCCTTGAGCTGAGTCATGGCGTTTTGAAATGCGGATTGATTTTCAGACATAAAAAGACATTAAAAGTGAGCTTGTGAATTGTAACATGGGGTATTTCTGGTGGCAAGAAGTAGTTTAGAGCCGTTGTTTCTCCCATAATTGGAAAAATCTACCATGTTTTTTTGAAAGTTCCTTGAATGAACCTTGCTCCAAAATCTCTCCACCTTCAATCAGGATAATTCGATCCATCTCTTGGATTGTCGTAAGCCTATGAGCTATGACAACTGCCGTAACATTTTGAAAAAATTTATGCAGTGAATCTTTGATAATTTCTTCGGATTCAAGATCAAGATGTGATGTCGCTTCATCTAAAAATAAAATATCAGGTTGTTTATAAACCGCTCGGGCAATTCCAAGCCTTTGTTTTTCCCCGCCAGAAAGTTTTACTCCTTTTTCGCCGATAAGAGTGTTCACTCCCTCTGGTAATTTAGCCATAAAATCTGATACATGGGCCGTCTCCAGAGCAGTCTCTAG